>JBOHXO010000630.1:0-4777 GCA_050737475.1 Chthoniobacterales bacterium | reverse complement strand
CCATTGTCCTAGCATGACGACTCCGAAGACCAGTGTCCTCGGCGGGGGTGGCGACATCGCAGCCTACAAGGCCGCTGACCTCACGAGCCGCCTGGCGAAGCGCGGATACGATGTGCACGTGGTGATGACGAAGAGCGCGACGGAGTTCGTCGCGCCGCTCACGTTCAAGACGCTCTCGCGCAATCCCGTCACGACATCCGTGTTCGACGAGAAGGATTCATGGCATCCCGGGCACATTGATCTCGCGGATCGCGCGCAACTTTTTCTCGTCGCACCGGCGACCGCAAACCTCCTCGCGAAATTTGCAAACGGCATCGCGGACGATGCACTCACGTCCATCGCGCTCGCAACTCTCGCAAAAATTCTCATCGCACCGGCGATGAATGGAAAAATGTGGCAGCACCCCGCGACGCAGGAAAATGTCGCGCGACTGCGCGCGCGCGGCGCGGAGTTCATCGGACCCGAGGAAGGCCTTCTCGCCTGTGGTTATGAGGGTCTCGGGCGATTGTGGAATGTCGAAGACATCGCCGATCGCGTGGAAAAAATTCTCGAATCGCATTGATCCATGAAAATCCTCGCGAAAAAAAATCAAGATATTTTCGAGAAATTCGTTGACGCATTCGTGTTGGGAAATTATTCACAACGCAACGTGAGTTATTCACAAAGTCTTCACATTTTCCGCACCCGCGGTGAGAAAGGGGGGAATCTGAATGCCCGTTAAGAAACCCGCTAAGAAAAAAGCTCCGGCGAAAAAAGCGCCCGTAAAAAAGGCAGCGGCCAAAAAGCCCGCCAAGAAAAAAGTCGTTAAGAAAGCCAAGAAGAAATAACGACCTCCCTCCATTGGGTCGCCCTTCGCGGGTTTGACCAATGAAGACTCTAATTGGGAGAAGCAGTCCTAGCGGCCGCTTCTCCCAATTTTTTTGTACTGATGTCGTTCGTGGATTCCGAATACGCAGTGCCCATGTGACGAGGTGCGGAAAACCATGGAGGGCATGGAGCACATGGAGGGTTCCGAAAAGGAAGCGGGCGGTGGTTTTCCTTCATGATCTCCATGTCCTCCATGGGGAACATTGAAAATTCACGCCGCGCCATGCGGGCCGAGAAGTTGCAGGCCGAGCACGCCGACGAGAATCAACCCAAGGCAAAGCGCCTGGCCGGGCGTGATGGAATCACCGGACAGCAAGGCTCCGACCACAATGGCGCCCCCCACCCCAATGGCGGTCCATACAGCGTAGGCGGTGCCTAGAGGCAGGGTCTTTGATGCCATGGCGAGCAGCACAAGGCTGAACGCGGCCGCTGCGAGCGTGAGGATCGTGGGAATCGGGCGCGTGAAGCCTTCGGAATGTTTGAGTCCGGCGACCCATACGATTTCGAGCAGCCCCGCGCCGATGAGAAAAATCCAAGCCATAAAAATGTGACGACTGTTGCGAGGGTCGTCCCTGCGTTGGATTGCAATGCACAGCGGTCGTCCGCCATGAGCGTAAAAATTTATCACGATACGGCGCGGGGTCAAATACGCGCACAACGACAGTCGTCTCCCGATTGCTGATATCAGACGTTTTTTAAAAAAGTCGGCGGCTTCATCGAAACCGCCCCACCGGCCAAATCGCAAACAGGACAGGCCGTGCGGAGGCTCGCTGCATGAGCCTGCACGGTTGCTCGCAAAAAAAACAAACGCCCCGGATTTTCGTCCGGGGCGTTTGCGACAGGATTGTCCGACGGATCAGGCCGTGGCTTCGAGCCGGGCGACGAGGTCGCCCTTGCTGGTGAGACCGGTGATCTGGTCCCTCTTCTCGCCATTCTTGAAAATAAGAATGGTGGGAATCGCCTGGATGCGGAACTTCGCGGCGGTCTCCGGATTGTCGTCCACATTGACCTTGCCGACTTTTACGGCGCCGACTTTTTCGTCGGCAATTTCGTCAATGAGAGGAGCAATCATGCGGCAGGGGCCGCACCACGGAGCCCAGAAATCCACGAGCACGGGAGTGCCGGCCGAGCCGATCTCCGCGTCGAAATTTGCGTCGGTGAGTTCGATTACGTTTACGCTGGCCATGATGATTTTGCGGAATTGGTTGTCCGGGAGGAAACCAACTCAGCTAGCTCGTCATGATCCAGATCTGGAGCGCGAGGGCGACGACGGCGGCAACGAGAGTGATGATGGACAGGTTCATGGGAATTTCTTCTTCTTCGACGGTTTCAGGGGCTGGAATGATCTCCGAGGATTTGACTTTGAATGTGGCGCTGGTGGTCTGCGAAGGCTGCGGCGGGCGCGGCTGGAGCTTGACGGTGGCCTGGGGCTTGACTGCGATGCCGGACGCGGGATTGATCTTCGCGGTTTCCTTTTTCGCGGCGGGTGTCACTGCGGCGGGCGCGGGACCGACCGAGGGCGGCACCTTGAGCATGACGGTGGGCGAGGATGGAGCCTTGACGACGCTGGGCGGCGCGCTGAGGGGCTTCGGAACGCCGGGAGCGCTGGGCGGTGCGGGCGGCTTTGGCACGCCGGGCATGCCCGGAGGCTTCGGAACACCGGGAGCCGAAGGCGGCTGAAGCCCTGCGGGCGGCGCTGGCATGGCCGGCGGCGCGGAAGGAGGGGCTGGCGGTGCAGGCGGCGCGTCGGCGGATGCAGGAACGGGTTTCGGGGGGAGGTTGATCATGGCCGTCTCGCGAGGCGTTGACGAGAGGGGCTGGCCCTCGCGTCGTGGCGGGAGAACGATGCGCACGGTTTCTTTCTTCGGTTCGCTCATGGTGAAGTAGGTCGCTGATTCCGGGGTTGGAAAACGGGAATTCCTCGCTTTCTTCCAAAATCAGCCGGGAGTGTCAATCACGCAAGGCCTCGCCGCTTCATTCAGCGGCGGAAAATGACGACTTTCGCGGGAAATTGCGTCAGGGCGTGACGGGAGCGGCGGCCTCCGTGGTGTGGGCGGCGGCGGTCTTTTTGTCCTTGAGCATATCCACCATGTCCGCGGAGATGCGCAGGGCTTCGTTGCGGATGGCATCGGTCACGACTTCCTTGTCCTTGTCGTCGGCGGAGTCCTCATCGTCGAACATGGAATCCTTTTTCGCCTGGTCGTAGGCAACTTTCTTGAGGTCGGGCTTGCCGACATTATCGAGAGTGACCTCGTAGGCGACAGCGTGGAATGGGGCTCCGCGCTCGGCGCGTTCTTTTTTGCGGACATCGTGACGGGCTGTGTCGGCGGCGATTTCCTTTTTACGTTCCTCGAGGTTGAGCGAGACGGTGTTTTCCGCGATGCGTTTGCGGAGGCGCGACATGTCGTCGGTGATGTAGGCAAATTCCGGATCGGCGGCGACGCGTTGCTGCGAGAGCGTGGCGAGCTGGGACTTGATGCCGGCGAGTTTGTCGTCGCGATCAATGCGCTGCGGCGCGACCTCGTCGTAGGGCAGCGGATGCGGCAGGGCGCCTTCGCCGAATTCCGGATTGTCCGTGAGCGAGGGCAGCACGATGTCGGACTTCACGCCCTCGAGCTGCGTGGATCCGCCGAGCACGCGGTAGAATTTCAGGATCGTGAGCTTGAGCGCACCGGCATCATCGGAACCAAAGCTGAAGAACGGCATGATATTGTGACCGATGTCGAACATCTGCTGGACCGTGCCCTTGCCGAAGCTGCGCTCGTCGCCGACGATCACCGCGCGGCCGTAATCCTGCAGCGCGGCGGCAAAAATTTCGCTGGCGGAGGCGCTGAGGCGATTCGTGAGAACGATGAGCGGACCGGTGTAGGCGGCCTGCGTGTTCTTGTCGAACGAGACCGCGACGTGGCCGTTCGAATCCTTCGACTGGACGACGGGGCCGCGGTTGATGAAGAGTCCTGTGAGATTGATGGCCTCCTCGAGCGAGCCGCCTCCGTCGCGGCGGAGATCAATGACAAGGCCCTGGATGCCTTCCTTTTTGAGGCGCTCTAGCAATTGCGAGACGTCCTTCGTGGTGCTCACGGCATTCTCGTCGCCCGTGCGCTCGAGGTCGGCGTAGAACGATGGCAGCTCGATCCAGCCGAGGCGCAGCGGACGTCCATCCGGGCGCGTGAGGTCAATGATCTCGGCACTGGCCTTTTGCTCCTTGAGCTGCACTTCGTCGCGGCGGATGGCGATGATCTTGCGTTTGGACGGGTCGGTGGCGTTCGCGGGGATGACCTGCAGGCGGACGGTGGTGCCGCGCTTGCCGCGAATTTTTTCGACGACCTTGTCGAGCTTGAGATCCACGACGTCCTCGAACGGGCTGTTGCCCTGCGCGACGGCGGAAATACGGTCGTTGACCTTGAGACGGCCGTCGAGATCGGCGGGGCCGCCGGGCACGACTTCCTTGATCTTCGCGTAGCCATCCTCGGCCTGCAGCACGGCTCCGATGCCCTCGAGGGACTTGCGCATTTCGATCTCGAAGCTCTCGAGTTCCGACGGGCTCATGTATTCGGAATGCGGGTCGTAAGTGCGTGAAAGCGCACCGAGGAAACCGGCGACGACATCCTCGTCGTCCATGTCATTCACGTTGCGCAGGATTTGATCGGCACGGCGCTTGACCGTCTTTACGGGCGGGTCCACGGCGTGCTCGTTGAGTTTTTCCTGCAGCAGGTCGGCCTCGACGCGCTTGCGCCAGAGCCCGTCGGCCTCGGCCATGTCCTTCGGCCACGCGGCTTTCTTGCGATCAATCTCGACGACTTCGCTGGCCTTGAAGTCGTATTTCTGGTCGGCGAGTTTTTTGTTGCTGGCGATGCGGTCGGTGACGCGCTGCTTGTAGAGGGCGAAAATGGCGCGCGCGGGATCGAGG
>JBOHXO010000629.1:0-1814 GCA_050737475.1 Chthoniobacterales bacterium | reverse complement strand
TGCCGTGGCCGGAGAAGCGCAGGTCATCGAGGCCGCCGCCGTTTGCGCTGTTGCCCGGGAGCATGAAGTTAATGCCCGGGAGCATCATGCTGATATTGTAGGGAAGGAAGATCGTGGCGAGCGTCATGAGCGCGCGCAGGAGGTAAATCCCCTGCAGCAGCCAGAGGGCGAAGGGGAGGTAATCGGAACGGCCGTAAAAGCGGAACAGGAACACGAACATGAGCGGCCAGAGGCCGTTCGTATAGGCGCGGACGATGTTGCCGATTTCGATGAATCCATGCGGGCTGTTGAACGCGACGCTGTAGAAAATCTGGAAGCCGAGATAGAGGCCCGCAGCGTAGAAAAACCAGGGAAGCCTGGGGCGGGTATTGAACTCAGAATGCGGGTTGAGCGCGAGGCTGGGCAGGAGGCCCGCCATCGCGATGGCCAGCATGCATTCGTGCGCATAGATCTTGAAACCGAAATAGGCGAATCCGCCGAAGCCCACGGCGATGAACATCGCGAGCCACCAATACTCGCGCGCAAACACCATGAGCACGAAAACCAGGGCGAGCAGCCCGGTGAAGACCATGGTTTTGTCGGGCTCGACGGCGAGGTTCGAGCCCACGATGAGAGCGAGGATGCAAGCCACCCCGACGATGATGGGGATGAGGACCTTCGAGGAAATCATGCTCTGAAACGCGGCGCGTGTTGGAAACGCAGGGGCTGAACGCTACCCGTGAACGGGGGGTTTTCCAGTAAAAACCGGCACGCCCCGGTGCGCGACGCGGACGGATATTGCGATTGAAGGGCGGTGCGCGGCGTCGCAGAGTCGCCTGGTCACGATGCTTCCCGCACGATCCGCATTCCACAAGCCCGCCAATTACCTCGCCGCGCTCGCGACCGTGCCGCTGGCTCCGGTTTTCGCGACCATGCGGCGTTTTCGCAGCGGGAAGCCGGCGCCGCCGCCCGCGGAGTGGCGTGATGCGGTGCTCATCGGAGCCGACCACATCGGGGACGTGCTGTTTCGCACGGTGGGGCTGGATGCGCTCAAGGTCGCGCTGCCGGAATGCCGCTGGCACTTCATTGCGAGTCAGCCAGGGGCGCAGTTAATCGAGACGCATCCCGCGCTGGAGTCGGTGATTGTCGCTGATGCGCCGGTCGAGAGGCGTTCGTTCGCGGATCGGGTCGCGCTGCTGCGCTCACGGCAGTTCGACGCGGCGGTTTGCTACGACAGCGGCGATTACTGGCGGGACCAGATGGCGTCGGCGAGCGCGGGCATTCCGGCCTGCGTCGGATATTCGCACAAGGGATTTCCCGGGCTGGCCACGCTCGTCATGCCCTACGACCGCCCGCGGCCTTACGCGGATCGTTTCCGGCTGCTCGTCGAATTTTTAACGGGCACCGCAATCGTGGGTCCTTCGCGTCCAGTGGTGCATCTCACGCCCGGCGATCTCGCCGCCGGCGCCGGGGTCGCGAGCCGTTTCGAAGCGACAAAACCACTGCTCGCGGTGGGAATCACCGGCAACCAACCGCACGGCGAAGCGCTGAAGGAGCGCATGCTCGAGACGCTTGCCGCGCTGGTGAAAACGATGGACGTGCAGTTGGTGTTTCTCGGCGCGCCGGACGACCGTGCGGAGATCGAGGAGCGTTGCCGGCGCCACAGGCTGGCCGCCGCGAACCTTTGCGGTGAGCTCAAGCCGCGGGAGTCCGTCGCATTTCTGCGGCATGCGCGCGCGGCATTTGTGGTGGATTCCGGACTACGGCACATGGCGAACGCCGCGGGCATCCGCGTCGTGTTTTTTCGCAACCTCTTCACGTTCCGCGAGGAAACC
>JBOHXO010000628.1:0-6554 GCA_050737475.1 Chthoniobacterales bacterium | reverse complement strand
GCGCACAGCCTCGTGCTCTACCCGACGCTTCGGCGGAACTGCGCATGGTTCGGCCCGATCGCCACGCGGTTTGAAACTCCCCGTCGCGAGGTGTGGCTCACTATTGACGACGGCCCCGACCCGCGCGATACGCCCGCGATTCTCGATCTGCTGGCGGAACGCCGCGCGAAGGCGACATTTTTCATGATCGGCAAAAAAGTGGATGCGCACCGCGGGCTGGCCTGGCGTGCGCATCGCGAAGGACACCAGCTCGGCAGCCACACGCAATCACATTCATCCGCGTGGTTCTGGGCGCTCGGTCCCTGCTCGACTCGCTGCGAGATCGAGCGCGGCGGCGATGCCATTTTTACTGCGACGGGCGTGCGTCCGTCCGTCTTTCGTTCGCCGGTGGGCATGACGAATCCATTTGTGCATCGCGCATTGGACGGCCAGCGATTGATCGGCTGGAGCGTGAGCGGACTGGACGGGCTGTCCGCGCGCGGCGAAGCGGTGGTGGAGCGGTTGATGGCGAAGGTGTGTCCCGGGGCGATTCTTGTCCTGCACGAAGGTGGTGCGCCGGGCCGCGTGGAGACGCTGGTCCTGCTGCTCGACCGGCTTGCGAATGCCGGTTACACGTGCGTCATTCCTGAGCCGGAAGCTTTTCGATGAGTTCCAAGCCGCATTACGAAAAGGCGTTCTTCAAGCTCATCTATTCGCCGGCGATCTTCGAGTTCACGTCACGACTCTTCGGGTTCCTGGGGCGCGGATTCTACGTCTTCGTCGCGCGCTCGGTCGCGTGGACCTATGCCGTGACCCAGCGTGACGTTCGTGAAATCGTGCGAAAAAATCTCGAACTGCTGACGAAGGAACCAATGCGCGATCGCGATGCGGTGCGCGTGTTCACCACGTATGGCTCGACGATCGCGGACTACGTCGCGGTCGGAAACATGGACCAGGCGAAAGCCGCAAAACTCTGCGCGGAATTGCACGGAGCGGAGCACCTCGAGGAGGCGAAGCGCGCGGGGCGCGGCGCAATCCTGGCCACGGGACATTTCGGATTTTTTGAATACGGAGCGCTGTTGCTTGCGCACATGGGACATCCGGTGACAGTCGTCACGCTTTCCGAGCACACGCGCGAGCTCACCGAGTGGCGCGCAAATTTCCGCCGTCGCTGGGGCGCGGAAACCATCGAGGTCGGCCCCGACGCATTCTCATCCCTGCGCATCTTCCAAACTCTCAGCCAGGGCGGCTTCGCAGCCATGCTTGCCGACCGTCCCGTCGGCGGTCCCGCGGTGCCGGTCGAACTGCCCAACGGCCGCATCGCGTTTTCCTCGTCGCCCGCGCTCATCGCATGGATGGCGGATTGCCCGGTGATTCCCGTGACGGTCACGCGCCGCGCGGATGGCTGTTATCGAATCGTCTCGAAACCCTGCATCTGGCCGCGCCGAATGGGAGAGGACAATCGCGAAAAAGCCGTGGAGATTGCCTCGCGCAAAATCGCGGATTCGTTGTTCGAGGAAATCGTGCGAAGCCCGCATCAATGGTATCAATTCATTCCCCTCGGCCTATGAAGCGCGCATTTCTTTTCCTCGTTCCGTTTGTGCTTCACGCCGCGCCGCTGCCCGACGACCAGGCTGCCGCATATCTCGAGCAACTCGCCGCATCCCGCCCGAAGCAAGGCGCAACCGCCGTCCATTTTCGCGAGACACGCACATCGCCGATGCTCGCAAAGCCCGCGGCCTCTGAGGGCGAAATTTATTTCCAGCCACCTTTGATGTTCCGACGCGAGACTTCGGACGGCGGCGCGATGGTGTGCAATGGTGAGACGCTCTGGATTTATTCTCCCGCAGATCACGAAGTCGAGCGCTACAAGCTCGAGTCGAAGGGCGCGGAGGCGTTCAAGGGATTGATGGCTGCGTTCAATCTGCAGGACGTCGGACAATTGTTCCGTTTTACCGTCGAGCGTGCCGATGAAATCACCCGCATCACGCTCGTTCCGAAGCGGCGTGCGGAGCGCAGGATGTTCGACCAGATGGTGCTCGACGTGGGACCCGACAAAAAACTGCGACGCGCGTGGTGGTCTTCGCCGGGCGGAGAACAAACGGATCTGCATTTTTCCAATGAGCGGCAGACCGATTCCGCGAGCTTCGAGTTTCAGCCTCCGGCGGGCGTGAAGGTCACCGCGCCGCTTGGGCGCTAGTTTTGCGGGACGACGAGATTGAATTTCGGAATGCGCGTGAAGACGGCTTCGCCGGAATCGGTGAGACCGAGATAGGCTCCCTCCGCCTCGGCATCGTGCGACACGGCGTGCGAGCTGTTGTAATCGAATTTTTCACCGGGCTCGAGGCGCGGAAATTCGCCGACCACGCCGTCTCCTTCAACGGCGAGCGTCTGGCCGTTCGCCTCGCGCACGATCCATTTGCGGCCCTTGATCGTGACCGTCTGCTCCGAGTCGTTTGCGATCGTGATGAAGTAAACGAAGACGTGCGGCTTGCCGGGCGGTCCGATCAAATCCGCCGCATGAACGACCTGCGTGACCTCTACGGTCAGGCCGGGCAGTTCGCGCGGTTTCATAGGGTCAGGGTTTCTTCGCCGTGGACTGGATGTAAAGCTCGCGGAGTTGCTTGAAATCCACCGTGACCGGCGAATGCGTGAGCAAATCCTGACCGCGGTTGTTCTTCGGGAAGGCGATCACGTCGCGGATGGAGTCCGTGCCGGCGAGGAGCATGATGAGGCGGTCCATGCCAAGCGCGATGCCGCCGTGCGGCGGGGCGCCGAACGAAAACGCGCGGAGCAGGTGCCCGAATTTTTCCTGCTGCTCCTCCGGGCCGATGCCGAGCACCTCGAACATGCGGGCCTGCAGTTCCTTCTCGTGGATTCGGATCGAGCCGCCGCCGAGCTCCACGCCATTGAGCACAACGTCGTAGGCGATGGCGCGGACCTTGCCGAATTCGCCGGCGTCGAGCAGTGGCATGTCCTCGGTTTTCGGGCGTGTGAACGGATGGTGCACGGCGACCCATTTGTTTTCCTCGGGTGCGAACGCGAGCAGCGGGAAATCAATGACCCACAAAAAATTCAGCGCGTCGCTGCCGTCGGTGAGGCCGAGCAGTTCCGCGCAGCGCAGGCGCACGCGGCCGAGCGTGTCGCAGACCGGCGCCCATTGATCGGCGCCGAAGAACAACACGTCGCCGGCGACGAAATCGAGGCGTTCCGCGAGCGCGGCTTTTTCCGTCTCGGAGAAAAATTTCACGATCGGGCTTTCCCATTCGCCGGCGGCATTGGCCTTGATGTAGGCGAGTCCTTTCGCGCCGAGTTCGGTCTTCGCCCATTCCTCCCATTTCTTGAGCTGCTCCTTGGAAAGTTTTTCGGCAGCGCCTTTGGCATTGAGCGCGCGTATCACGCCGCCGTTGTCGAGCACGGAGCGGAAGACCTTGAACTCCGACGCGGCGAACACGTCGCTGAGCTCGACGATCTCGAGGCCGTAGCGCGTGTCGGGCTTGTCGGAGCCGTAGCGGTCCATCGCTTCCTGATACGGCATGCGCGGAAACGGTGTGGGAATCTCGATGCCTTTCGTCTCGCGGAAAATGCGCGCGAGCAGGCCCTCGATGAGCGTTTGGATTTCGAGTTCGTTCGTGAACGACGCCTCGACGTCGATCTGCGTGAACTCGAGCTGGCGCTCGGCGCGCAAGTCTTCGTCGCGGAAGCAGCGTGCGATCTGGAAATATTTTTCGAGCCCGGCGACCTGCAGGAGTTGTTTGTATTGCTGCGGAGCCTGCGGCAGGGCGTAGAACGCGCCAGGCGTGAGGCGGGCCGGCACGAGGAAGTCGCGCGCGCCCTCGGGTGTCGGGTTGGAAAGGATCGGTGTCTCGACCTCGATGAATCCCTGCTCGTCGAAATAATAGCGCGAGGCTGTTGTCACGCGATGGCGCAGGCGGAGGTTTTGCGCCATCTGCGGGCGGCGCAGATCGAGATAGCGATATTCGAGCCGCAGGTCTTCGTTCGCGACCTTTGCGTCGAGCTGGAACGGCAGCACGTCGGACTTGTTGAGCACCGTGAGATGCGTGGCGATGAGTTCGATGCCGCCGGTGGCGAGCTTGTCGTTGATCGTGCCTTCGATGCGCGGCGCGACCTTGCCCGTGACGGTGATGACGTCCTCGCTGCGCAGGCCGTGGGATTGCTCCGCGACGGCGGGATGTTCCTCGGGACGAAAAACGATCTGCGTAATTCCCTCGCGGTCGCGAAGGTCAATGAAGATGACGCCGCCGTGGTCGCGCCGCGAATCCACCCACCCGCAAAGGATGGCTTCGGAACCGGCGTCGGACGGGCGCAGTGCGCCGCAATGGTGTGAGCGATACTTCATTGAACTAGACAGGATTAACGGGATTGGCAGGATTATCAGGACGGCTGCGCGGAGGAAAACGGTTTTCCCAACCATTCGCGCAGGCCGGCGAAGTCGAGTGCAGTTTCCTCGCGTGTGGCGAGGGTCTTCACTTTCACGACAGGCCATTCGTTTCCGACGACGACGGCGAACTTTGCACCGAGCTGTTCGGCGGCTTGGAATTGCTTGCCGACCTTTGCGAAATCCAACGGGAAATCGGTGCGCAATCCGGCATCGCGGAGTGTTTGGACAATCGAGAGCGCGTCGCGGCGGCGGGATTCGTCGGCGACGATAACGTAGATTTCCGCGGCGGGATTCGCGGCGAGCGTTTGCTCCATTTTTGCGAGAGCATGCGGCGTTTCCTCGATGAGATTGCCGAGCACGACATCGCCCACGCCGAAGCCGATCGCGGGAAGATTCACGGAGCCGTCGCTGAGGTCGGAGAGCAGGTCGTCGTAGCGACCGCCGCCGGCGAGCGCGCGCATGGACTTGCTGCGGTCGAACGCCTCGAAAACGAGGCCGGTATAATAGGCGAGACCGCGCACGATCGAGAGATCCACCTCGACGAAATCGCGCAGGCCGCGTGCGTCCAGTTCCTGCAGCAACGGCGCGAAAAACTCAGGGCTGCCACCGGCGATGAAAGCCTTCAGGTCCGCGACGGTGAGGTTGTTCGCGGCAAGTTTTGCGTTGAGCGATTCCTCGGGCTCGCGCTCGATCTTATCAATGATCGCGAGAACGGATTTCGTATCCTCCACGCCGCGCGCGCGCAGAAATTCGATCCACGCCTTGCGATCGCTGAGGCGGATGACGAAGTCGCTTTTGGTGAAACCGAATTCACGAAGCAGATCAATGGCGAGGCTGATGGCCTCGGCGTCCGCGGCGGTCGAGCCGTCGCCGATGAGGTCGGCGTTGAACTGGATAAACTCGCGCAGGCGGCCTTTTTGCTGGCGCTCGTAGCGGAAGAAATTCGAGGTGCTGAACCACTTGAGCGGTTTGCGGTAGGCGCGTTCCTTCGCGATGACCATGCGGGCGAGGGTGGGCGTCATTTCCGGACGCAGCGCGACCTCGCGTTCGCCGCGGTCGGTGAACTGGTAGAGCTGGCCGAGAATTTCCGCGCCGCTTTCGTTTTTCTTCGCGTAGAGTTCCATCGTCTCGAGCACAGGTCCGTCCATCTCGACGAAGCCGTAACGGCGCGCGACGCGACGCCAGCCGTCGAGCACGTAGCCGCGGCGGGCGCAGTCCTCGGGATAGAAATCACGGAATCCGGGAAGCGGTCGCATCGGCACACGGCAGCAAAACGGGCGGGCTTTGGCAATGCTTGGCGGGCTTGCACTCCGTTCCTGCTGACGGCAATCTGCTCCGTTTCGCCATGACCAGCGCCGAGATCCGCCAGTCCTATCTGGATTTTTTCCGTGAGAAGCAACACACGATCGTGCCGTCGAGCTCCTTGATGCCCGACAGCCCGAACCTGCTGTTTACGAATGCGGGAATGAACCAATTCGTGCCGATTTTCCTCGGGCAAAAAGCGGCGGATGTGACGAAGTGGGCGAATGCAATTCCATCGAGCGACACGAGGGCGGCGGACACGCAGAAGTGCATCCGCGCCGGCGGCAAGCACAACGACCTCGAGGACGTCGGGCTCGACACGTATCACCACACGTTCTTCGAGATGCTCGGGAACTGGAGCTTCGGTGATTATTTCAAAAAAGAAGCAATCGCGTGGGCGTGGGAATTGATCGTCGAGCGGTGGAAATTTCCGGTCGAGCGGCTTTACGCGACGGTCTATTCGCCGGCGCCGGGCGATCCGAGCGAGTTCGACCGCGAGGCCTACGAATATTGGGCGGCGCTTTTCACGAAGGCGGGCCTCGATCCTCACGTCCATATCGTCAACGGCAACAAGAAGGACAATTTCTGGATGATGGGCGACACGGGGCCGTGCGGTCCGTGCTCGGAACTGCATGTGGATCTCACGCCCGCGGGCGACACGAAGGGCTCGCTCGTCAATGCCGGCGACGCGCGCTGCATCGAAATTTGGAACCTCGTGTTCATTCAGTTCAATGCGAACGCGGACGGCACGTTCTCGCCTCTGCCCGCGCGGCATGTGGATACCGGGATGGGCTTCGAGCGCGTGACCTCGATCATCCAGGGCACGAAGAATTTCAGCGATTTTGCAAACGCGAAAATCTCGAATTACGAG
>JBOHXO010000627.1:0-1800 GCA_050737475.1 Chthoniobacterales bacterium | reverse complement strand
CTCGCGAGACTTTCCTGCGCGCGCTGGCGCGTCATTTCCATCAAGCCGAGCGCGGAAATCGGCAGCACGTGGGTGCGGGCCTTGTCGCGTTTCAGGCGATCCTTCACGCGCTGGAAGACAGCCTGCTGGTCCTTGCGGCTTTTCATGTCAATGAAGTCCGCGACGATGAGACCGCCGATGTTGCGCAGGCGGAGCTGGCGCGAGATTTCGTCGGCAGCCTCGAGGTTCGTCGTGAGGATGGTCTTGTCCATGTCCTTCGCGCCCTTGTTGCGGCCGGTGTTCACGTCAATCGCGATCATCGCCTCGGTCTCGTCAATGACGATGTAGCCGCCGCATGGCAGCCACACCTGGCGGTGAAACGCGGACTCGATCTGCGGCTGCACGCCGAAGAAATCAAAAATCGGCTGCGCGCCGCCGTAGTGGTGAATGCGTTTTTTCGCGCGCTTGGAGATGTGCTCGACGAGCGCCTGCATGCGCTCCGACGCGCCGAGGTCGTCCACGAGCACCTCATCCACTTCGTCGGTGAGAAAATCGCGCACCGATCGGTCAATGAGGTCCGGCTCGCTGAACAACTCGGCGGGCGCCTTCTTCTCCTGCATGCCTTTTTCGATCTCGGCCCACTGGTCGAGCAGGATGTTCAGGTCGCGCACGAAATACCGGGCGCGCTGGTCCTGGCCGGCGGTGCGCATGATCACGCCCATGCCCTCGGGCAGCTCGAGTTCGCGCAGGATTTTGCGCAGGCGGTCGCGCTCCTTCGGGTCGTCAATCTTGCGCGAGATACCGCACTGGTCGCTGAACGGCATGAGCACGAGATAGCGCCCGGGCATGCTGATGTTCGTCGTGATGCGCGGTCCCTTGTTGCTGATCGGACCCTTGCTCACCTGCACGATCACATCGGAGCCGACGGGATAGATGCTGGGAATATCCTTCGCCGTGATCTGCTGCTTTTTCTTTTTCGGCGCGCCCTTGCCTTCGCGAGCGACGGCCTCGATGCCGCTGTCGAGCGCGGCGGGAATGGCGTCCCAGAAATGCAGGAACGCATTTTTCTCGAAGCCAATGTCCACGAACATCGCCTTGAGCCCGTGCTCGATGTTGCGGACCTTGCCCTTGTAGATGCCGCCGACAATGTTGCGGTCGGTCTCGCGCTCGAGGGTGTATTCCTCGAGCCGGTTGTTCTCAAGCAGCGCGACGCGCTTCTCGAGCTTCTCGCAGCTGATGATGAGTTTCGTTCCGGTGGGCTTGCGGCCCAGCCCTAAAATGCGTTTTACAGTTTCGATCATTCGATGTGGAGCCCGGCTTGTTGCAGCCGGGCAAAGTTGATGTGGCGGAGGGTTTCATCCTCAATGATGGAAAAGGCCGGAGCCGCTTTTGCGGTTGTCCGGTTTGGGTTTTTTATTCCCCCCATTGAAGAAAAAATCAAAAAGTCCGCGCTTCTTTTTCGGCGCATCCACGCGGCCGCCGGCGTCGGCTTCGTCGCGGATGGCGGGCGAAGCGGTGTTCATGGCCACGTCGGTCACATCCGACGCGTTGGAGGCGACATCGTCCACGGTCTCGACGTCGGAAGTTGTGGCGACGGGAATCTCTCCCTCGTAATCCACGGACTTGATCTGCTTGAAATTACCGATGGCGGGCGCGAGCGCGGCGACCTGGACCTTGAGGTCGCCCTTTTCGAGAGCGAGGGCCTCGTCGAGAATCTTGCCGGCAATGGGCGCGGGCACCATGCCGCCCGCGTAGCCGCCCTGAACCAGGACGCATATTGCGTATTTCGGTTTGTCGTAGGGCGCGAAGGCGATGAAGAGC
>JBOHXO010000626.1:0-3804 GCA_050737475.1 Chthoniobacterales bacterium | reverse complement strand
GGACGGGAAGGTGCACGATCCGCAGCGTATGGATTTCATGAGCCGGTATTTGAAGGAATACCGCCGCGCGATCGCCGACGGCGTGGACGGGCGCGGCTATTTCGCGTGGTCGTTGATGGACAATTTCGAGTGGGCCGAGGGCTACAAACACCGCTTCGGCTTGATCCATGTGGACCTCGAAACGCTCGTCCGCACGCCGAAGGATTCCGCGGCCTGGTATGGCGAAGTGATTCGCACGAACGGGCGGTCGCTCTGAGTAACGTGCGTTTGATGCCTTGACATCAAAAATAATGATGTCATGATGTCCTTGTGAGGACGACACTGACATTGGACGATGATTTGGGCGGAATTTTGCAGCGTCAATCCCAGGAGCAAGGCATTCCCTTCAAGGAGGCGGTGAATCGCGCGCTTCGGGCGGGGCTGGCTCGTGAAAGCGCGGAAAATTCCCGGCCCCAGGTCCGGACGCGGCCGCATGCGTTCGGGTTCAAGGCCGGCGTGGATTTGGATCGCTTGAACCAGGTGGTGGACGAGCTCGAAGCGGTGGCGATTCGCGACCGACAAAACTCCGGCCAGGCGTGATTCTCCCGGACATCAATCTGCTGATTCACGCGCACAACAGCGATTCGCCGCGGCATGCCGCCGCCCGGGGTTGGTGGGATGCAAAGCTGGCGGGTTCGGAGGGCGTCGGGCTGGCGTGGGTCGTCATTCTCGGATTCATCCGGATCACCACGCATGCGTCCGTGCTCACAAATCCATGGCGACCGGACGAAGCACTCTCGCGGATCGAGGAATGGCTGGCGCTTCCGCATTTTTTCATCCCGCAACCCTCGGACCGCCATTTCGAGCGGCTCAAAAGCCTGCTCGAGCAAGCCGGAACGGCTGGAAACCTCACGACGGATGCGCATCTCGCCGCGCTTGCGACCGAACGCGGATTGATCCTCGAAACGACCGACGCCGACTTCGCGAGATTCCCGGGATTGAAGTGGCGGAATCCGCTTACGACTTGAAGTCGCGTTGCTGGAAGGCGAGCCAGCCGAGCGTCACGAGTGTTGCGTCAATGGCCAGCAGCCAGATGTAGCTCTCGGTCATTGTTTCCCACGGAATCTGGTAGTTGAAGACACGCATCCACATTGCCATGTGGTAGGTAAGGAACCATTCGCGGATGGATTCCAGATACGGAATGTTCCGCAGGATCATATCAATGAAGAAAATCGAAAGCGTGAGGATGGTCGCGGCTGCCGGCTTCATCGGGAGGCACGAGAAAAAGAAGCCGAGCGCGGAGATCGTGACGAGGCTCAACGCGAGAAGCGGAATGGCCATGGCATAGCGATCGAGCCCGGGGCCGAAATCGTAGAGTGCGAAAATTCTTTCCACCGGCTCCGCTGCAAAAAGTCCGCCCGTTCCGCCGTAGATCAGGCCCGCGATCAACGCGGTGATGCTGATGAACACGGCGAGCGCGACGGTGTAGACCAGCGTCGCCAGGGCCTTGAGCGCGATGAGGCGAAGCCGGCTCACCGGGCGGCAAAGCATCATGCGCAGCGTACCGTCCTCGATTTCCTTGCTCATCACGTCGCCTGCAACGAGAGCCAGATAAAGCGCGCCGAGCAAAAGCACCGAGGCCTTGAGCACCATGAGTGCGAGCGTGAGGCCGGAGAGATATTCGTCGGCCGCGTAGCCGGTGCTTTCGATCATCCTGCGGATCGAATGCTCGACGTGCTCCGTGCGCAGCAGAAAAACGAGGATGGTCTCGATGGCGAGGAATGCGCCGAAGCCGATGTAGGTGCGCTTGCGGGCAAAGAGCTTGAGCAGCTCGCCGCGGAATTGGATGAGAAAAAGTCTCATGGCGCGACGTGCTGGAGGTAGAAATTCTCGAGCGACAGGCGCAGCGGCTCTACGGACTCGACGCGGATTCCGGCTTGCACGAATGCGGCGACGATGGCCGCGGCATCGGTCTCCTCGCGCAGGATCGCGACGCCGTCGGATTCGATCTCGCAATCGTGGGCAGTTAGAATTTGCGAGGCGCGCGTCCAGTCGTTGACCGTGAACTTCACGCGGCGCGCGGCGAGTTTCGAGGTCTGCCAGTTTCCGCAAAAGACGAGCCGGCCCTGGTTGAGGATGGCGACGCGGTCGCAAAGTTGCTCGACCTCCGGGAGCAGGTGCGAGGAAAGCATGATCGTGAGCCCGTGCTCGTCGCGCAGGCGCAGGATCGTGCGGCGCATTTCCTGGATGCCCTCGGGATCGAGGCCCTCGGTCGGTTCGTCGAGCAGGATGAAATCGGGATCGGGCAGCAGCGCCTGCGCGAGGGCGAGCCGCTGTCGCATGCCGTGGCTGTAAACGCGCACCGGATCGTGGATGCGCGCCTCGAGACCGACGAGCGCGACGACTTCGCGCAGGCGATTGCGATCGGGGACGGCGGAGAGCGCGACGAGGAGTTCGAGATTCCGCCAGCCGCTCAGGTATTCGTAAAACGCGGGTGTTTCGAAAATCGCGCCGACGCGCGCCAGGGCTTTTGCGCGATGCCGCTGCACCGACGCGCCGTGCAGCCACACCTCGCCAGCGTCGGGATGGAGCTGCCCGAGCATCACGCCGAACGTCGTGCTTTTTCCCGCACCGTTGTGGCCGAGCAGTCCGAAAATTTCGCCGCGCGAAACTTCCAGCGACAGCGGATGCAGCGCGAGACGGCCGCGAAAGGATTTGGAAATTCCGTCAATGCGCAGCATGGCTCAAAAAGTAAGGCCGCGGGTCGCGTGGCCGTCGGCGTAGAGGATGTTGACGTGATTCGGCGCGTAGAGATGCCAGCCTTCCTTGTCGCTCAGGACGGGGATGCGGCTCGTGGCGTCCTCGAGCTTGAGAAAATTCAGACTGCCGACGCGTTGTCCGTTCAAGGTGGAGTTCCAATAATAGCTCGTGCCGGTGAGGCGGGCGAGTTTGGAGTCCGCGGGGCAGGCGAAGACTTTCGGGTCCTCGAGATATTCCGCGAGCACCGTGTCAATCACCGGGACGTCCTCGCCGAGGCTGTGCCGGCCGGCCATGAGCGCGGGCATTTGCTGGTTGTGCTCGTCGAGGTAAAGATTCAGGCCGATGCCGATTTGGTGGAGATTCCAAAGACATTTCGCGGTCTTGCTGTTTGCGCGGGCCTTCACGAGTGCGGGAATGCCGAGGCCGAGCAGCAGCGCGAGGATGGCGATCACGACCAGCAACTCGACGAGCGTGAAGGCGTGCCGCCGCGTCATTGGCGATTCTGCATGGACCGCTGGATCTGCTCGATCACCGGCGCGAAATCCAATTTCACGTCGGCGCTGGCGTCCTCGTAGAACGCGCTCATGCCCTGGTTCACG
Organism: Chthoniobacterales bacterium; assembly: GCA_050737475.1. Classification (GTDB taxonomy): domain Bacteria; phylum Verrucomicrobiota; class Verrucomicrobiia; order Chthoniobacterales; family JAATET01; genus JAATET01. The sequence continues at coordinate 466 of JBOHXO010000626.1, read as the reverse complement.
ATTTTTTTCGCCTGCGCGTCGTCCACCGGGCGGCGGGGTTTTTGCGAGCCGTCGGTGTTCGATTTTTCGATGTCGGCGAGTGCACGATCCACGATTTGTTTGCGCTTTTCCGGCGTCATTTTATTCAGCGCGATCATCATCTGGTGGAAGCCCTCGGGCAGCGTCTTGTCGAGGAAGGCGTTGCGTTCCGGCTCGGTCATGTCGTGAAAAAATCCATCGAGCGATTTCGACATGCGCACGGAGCGGCGCTGTTCGTAGTCGAGGCGGTTGAGCTGCGCGGCGACCTTGTCAATAATGCGCGGGCGCTCGGCCGGCGAGGCGGCGGCAATGGGATGCGCATCCACGTAGCGAACGAGCGATTCGGGCGTCGGCTTCATGGACCGCACGGTCCACGCGGTGCCCGCGGCAATCAGCCAGACCAACGCCAGCACGGCGGCGACGCGAAGCCAGAGTTTCACGCGGACAC
>JBOHXO010000625.1:0-4416 GCA_050737475.1 Chthoniobacterales bacterium | reverse complement strand
AAGTAAAGTGGGCGTGCGTGCCGAAGTCCGTGTTGGGCCAAAAATGACGGGATGATGACGGCGGGAAACGGGCCTGTCCTCCGAACGTCGTGCGGGCATGGAACTTGCAGACAAAAAATGCCTTTTTTGCTTTACACGACTAAAAGCTGGTTTACCTGTGACACCTGATTCCGGACCCTCCAATCCCCTGTTTTTTCATATGCTTCGACTTATTTTCCCCTCGATAATTTTCCGGCCTGCCGGCGTTTTTCTTCTGGCGCTTGGCATTTTTTCCGTGAGCGAGGGGATGGCCCAGACAGTTACTTACGATATCCGGGCCTCGACGCGTGACAAGGTTCAGGCGATCACCGGTGGGGCCAAGCAGGGCTCCTTTGGCTCTCCATCCATCAACGACAAGGGGAGCGTTGCTTATGCCTGTATTCTCTCGGGGACGAACATAGACGCGCTCACTTCCTATTCCATTGTCAGCCGCAAGAAGGGCAAAAAAAAGAAGGCCGTGCTGGCGATCCAGAGCGGCACGCCGAAGGGATTTAATTCTCCGACGGGGCTCGAGCAGGATCCACTCTATGTTCCTATTCTGATCTATTCGGATCCCCGCACCCTGAACGACGACTTTTTGATCAACGTGCAGGCCAATGCCAACGTGCAGGCCGTCCCATGGACCGGACGCATGTATCGCATCTCCAAGGATGTGGTAATCAACAACAAAGAACGCATCGCGTTCTCGGGGCAATTCATTGAGACAATCGAAACCGTGACCCGCGACATGGGCGCGATTACCAATACGACCTACCGCACCGAAAGCTACGCGACCATCGGGCAGGCCGTCCCCTCCGGAAAAACTTATACCAATACGTGCATCATCACGTATTTGAACTATTTCGCGGAGATCCTGACCCGCACGACCAGCATGAACCAGCAGAATGCCGTCCCCTATAACGGCAACTTCCGGATCACCACGGATGAGCTCGTTCCCGGCTTCGCATATTACTCCCCGACGATCGGCGGAGCCCTGGTGGCCACCGTCACTTCCAATGCCATCGGGTTGCCTTATTTCACGACTTTCGATGCGTTCACCGACGCGATCATTTCCGCAAACAACGTTTGCTTCGTCGTGGCAAATCTCTCGGCCACCGGGGCGGCCTACGACGGAATCTGGCAGGGCAACAACCCGAACCTGCAGCCCGTTGTGACCATTAACACCAAGGCTCCCGGCGGTGGAATGTTCAGCGCTTTTGATGGCAAGGTGGGGCCGAGCCCGAATGGCAAATACGCCGCGTTTATTGCCAACGTCGGAGGTGGCAAGGTGACCCGCGGAGTGTTCCGCTCGACGAAGAAAGGCGAGGAGATCGTCACGATCGCCGGTATTGGCGACAAAGCACCCGGCGGCGGAGTGTTTTCGGTATTTACGCTGGCGTCCACCAATAACCGCGGGCAGGTCGCGTTCCTTGGCAACGCCCAAACTACGGCAGGTGTGACCACGGAAGGCATCTGGCTCTGCGACAACAAGGGCGCCAATCTTCGGCTGATTGTCGTCACGGGACAATCCATCCAGGTTGGGAAGAAGCTGAAGCAGGTCACAAACATCGCCTTCAGCCCCATATCCGGCCTGAACCGGAGCGGGCAGATCGCCTTTACCGCTTCGTTCAACGACCGCACCTCCTCGGTGATCGTTGCCAAGTAGGCGGGCTTCGCGCTGTTTCACTGCATTGCACGGGCAATGCAGCCGGAATCAATGCTGGATCAATTCGATCTCATAGCCTTCCGGCGCGTCCACGAAGGCGATCACCGAGCCGCTCGAGGTTTTCGTCGGGCCGTCGCTGAGCGGGTAGCCGAGCCCGGCCGAGTGCTTCGCAAACGCGTCCATGTCCTCCACTTCGAAGGCAAGGTGCGTGAGGTCCGGGCCGACCACCACCGGTCCGCTCTCGTCGAATTTGCAAATCTCGATTTCCTCCGCGCTGCCGGGCGCCTTGAAAAACACCAGCTCCGAGCCGCGCGGACTCTTTGAGCGCCGGGTCATTTCCAGGCCCAGCACGTCGCGATAAAAGCCGATGGTTTTTTCGAGGTCGGTGACACGGTAGCGCGTGTGGAGGAGTTTTTTGACCATGCCGATACGTAGCACATGGAGCCGGGTGCGTCCATTTGCGCGAAGAGGATGATGCGGGGCTTGTCAGCGCGGGACGGAACGACGAGCGTGACGCGTTCGATGAGGACCTTGTTTCGCAAAATCCTGCGCCTCGTGGCGGGTGCCCTGGCCGCGCTTGTGCTCGCGTGGCTCGGTTGCGAAATCGCCGTCGAGGTCGCCGCATGGGGGCGCGATTACAATCGCATCGAGGATGTCCCGCCGCGCGACGCCGCGCTCGTGCTCGGCACCTCGAAATACGTCGCCGCAGGACGTCCGAACCTCCACTACCTCTATCGCATGGATGCCGCCGCCGCGCTCTTCAAGGCCGGCAGGGTGAAGCGCCTCATCGTGAGTGGCAACGGCTCCGAGCCCAATTACAACGAGCCCCGCATGATGCGCGACGATCTTGTCGCGCGCGGCGTGCCGGCAAATCGCATCGTGCTTGACGAGGCCGGCATGCGGACATTCGACTCAGTCGTGCGAGCTGCGACGGTCTTTGGCGCGCCCGATTGCATCGTCGTCTCGCAGTCATCGCACAACAAACGCGCAATCTTCATCGGCCGGTGCCGCGGGCTGGACATCATCGGCTGGGACGCCCGCCCGGTCAGCCTCTGGACCGACCCGCGCACGGCGATCCGCGAAAGGCTGGCGCGGGTATTGGCGGTCCTCGACGTCACCATCTTCAACAAGGAACCGGAGATTGCCGACGGCACAAAGACGCTGTCCTCCGCCGAACCGCCACGCTAGCCTGCCGCCGCATGTCAGACGCACCGCTCCTTCGCGCCAACGATCTCCGGCGCTCCTTCCGCCTCGGCCGCCGCTCCATCGAGGTGCTGCGCGGCATCAGCCTCGACATCGTTGCCGGCGAGTGTGTGTTCCTGTGCGGCGCATCCGGCGCGGGCAAGACAACGCTGCTCTACACGCTGGCCGGACTCGAACGGCCCGAGGCGGGCGAGGTGTATTTTGAATCGGAAAACGTATACCGCATGGGCGGCGGCCAGCTCGCGCGGCTGCGCAACACGCGCATGGGATTCGTGTTTCAATCCTACTTCCTGCTGCCCGAACTCACAGCGATCGAAAACGTGCTCGTTCCCGCGATGATCGGCGGCCGTGAGGCGAAGGCCCGCGCGGCGGAATTGCTCGAGCGCGTCGGGCTCGCGGATCGCATGCAGCACCTTCCCGCGGAGTTGAGCGGCGGCGAGCAGCAGCGCGTGGCCATTGCGCGAGCCTTGATCAACGATCCGAGCGTGCTCTTCGCCGACGAACCCACGGGCAATCTCGACTCGCACAACGGTTCGATGATTATCGAACTTCTTCTCGGCCTCGGCCACGCGGACAAACGCACGCTCGTCGTCGTCACGCACGACCAGGGGCTGGCGCGCCGCGGTGACCGCATGCTGCGCATCGAGGACGGCCTGCTCGCCGCGTGAGCGGATGGAATACGTCTTTCCGGCCGACTCGCAAATCCGGCGGCTGAGCCGCGAGAACGCGCTGCTGCTCGGCGGTCCCGCCGCGGCGATCCTGCAGGTCGCGCATCCCGAAATCGCGGCAGGCGTTGCTGCGCATAGTGAATTTCGCACGGACGCGCTCGGCCGGCTGCGACGGACACTGGACGCGGTTTACACGATCACCTTCGCGACCCGGGCCGAGGCGGAGGAAGTGCGGCGTCGCGTTGCCGCGGTGCATGCAAAGGTGCGCGGCAGCCACCCCGTGGCCTACGATGCCTTTTCGCCGGCGGCGCAAATGTGGGTGCTTGCGACGTTGATCGGTGTGGGCGTGTGGGTCTTCGAGCAAGTCGTCGCGCCGCTCAACGAAGCCGGGCGCGAGGCGCACTATCGCGAGATGCGCATCTTCGGCGAATTTTTCGGGCTGGACCCCGCGTATGGTCCGCAAACCGCGGCGGAGTTCCGCGAGTATTACGCCGCAATGCTCGCCGGCGACGAACTTGCCTCGATCCCGCTGTGCCGGGAAGTGGCGTGGGCGGTGGCGATCCCACCCAAACCAAAATGGCTCAAGGTGGCTTCGCGGCCATTGGTCGGATTGATTGCCGAGACGATTCCATCGCCCGTGCGGGAGAAGCTCGGATTCCGCTCCACGGCCGGCTCGCGCGCGGCATTCGCGGCAGCCCGCGGCACATTGCGAGCGCTGCTGCCGGTCACGCCAGCGGTGCTGCGTTACACCCCACGTTATTTGAAGACGCGTGCTGTCGGTTGAACTTCCCGCTTGCCTCGCGGGGTAGTGCGTCGCATATTTCGCGGCTCGTTAGACCCTATCGTCCAGTGGCCTAGGAC
>JBOHXO010000624.1:0-3844 GCA_050737475.1 Chthoniobacterales bacterium | reverse complement strand
GTTTCCGCCCTTGTGCATGTGACCCTCGGCCGGAGGCTCCTGGTCTGGGGCGGTCAACCCGCGATCACGCCGATGATCTGGGTGGTCGCTGAAGACATCGGAGTCGATTACGGAAGATGGGTGCGGCTTTACCAGTCCCGCCACTTTCAGGACGAGTTCCCCGAGGACAATCAACGGTTCCAGAACGTCACTTACACCGACGATGTCGAGAAGGATCGCGAAAAAAGCCTGCTCGCGATGCGGAGGCGAATGTTCTCCGATCACGAGTTCAAGGCCGCCGTGTTTATTGGTGGGATGGGCGGGATCATCGACGAATTCGAGTTATTTCGGAGCCTTCAACCAAACGCGACAGTGGTACCCGTAATATCGACGGGCGGGGCCACCCTCAAGGTGGCCGAGCGGCTTCCAATGTTGGAGGCCGACTTATCGAATGATCTCGACTACGTCGCGCTCTTCCATCGTCATCTTGGGATTTCGGTTCGTGAGGAACGGTTCCCCCGGCCTGAGGAGCAGCCGACTGCTGTTGATCAGCGGTACTGGCGCCCACCAGCCGCCAAACCTTGACGGTCCCGGCGATGGGATTTCTTCGCGAATCGGATATTCGCACGCGCGCCCAGCGCCGGGCCCGTGCCGAAGGAGTCAGCGTGGAGGAGGCTCTCCGGCGCGCCGCCCATCAGCGACGTTCGCAATATGACATCTTTCTTTCGCAGACGATCCGGGATGCCGAGATCGTGCTGGGCGTCTACGATCTTTTGACCGAAAAAGGTTATGCCGTTTTCTGCGATTGGATCGACGCGCCAGACGCCAACCGCAATGAGATAACGCCAGCGAACGCTGCCCTCGTCCGCGAGATGATGTCGATCAGCGACACGTTGCTGTTCCTCGATACCGAGAACGCTGATCAATCGCTCTGGATGTGCTGGGAGCTGGGCTGGTTCGACGGGGGAAAAGGCCCAGTTGGCATCCTGCCGGTGGTGACAGACCAGCAGCGTTACTATCGCGGCCGTGAATTCCTCGGGCTCTATCCCTATCTGGAGATTGACGAGGAGGGGCGGCTCAAGGTCGTTCGCCCTGTCGTTGCCGGCTCAAGCGGGATCATGCTATTCGAGGCACCGAACTCCCGCAGCTTCGACTCTTGGCGGACCGAGTCACGCGACCACATGCGCCCGCGGGTCGTCGGCGCGTGGCGACGGCCATGATCGGGAGTATTGCGGCGCGATTGTGATCATCTCTCGCCGTCATGCGAGAGCCATCCGAGACGACTTCAAGATTGCGCAGGGTGTCGATTTTGCGATGACTCTGAATCAACGCCACCTCAAGCTGGGCCTAGTAGCCTTCATCGACCTTCTTGGGTTCTCCTCTCGCGTTGAGAGGCTCGTGACCATAGAGGATCTCGAACGTATCGAACGAGACGTCGGCCGCGTTCAATCATGGTTCGATCACAAGCCAACTGACGAGAGCATCAAGGAGTCGCAGAAGATCACGGCTAAATCCGTGCTCGCCTTCTCGGACTGCATTGTTATCTGCGTACCGGTCCGGTCTGAACTCACCAAGGTGCAGGGTGATTTCGACGTGCTCATGAGCGAACTCGTGAGTTTCGCGATAACGCAGGGCCGCTGCGCGCTGAACGGAATCTTCCTCAGGGGTGGAGTCGACCTCGGCATCTGGTATAAGCGCAAAGACACGCTTATCAGCCCTGCAATGGTTAAGTCCTATCATCTGGAACGACAAGCGTGCGTGCCTATGATCGCGGTAACAGACGACCTTTATGGACATCTGTCGAAACATCGACATCGCGGATTCTATCATGAAACTGTCGACCCAATCCCGAAGGTGCTACGGCATTTTGAGGGACTGCCGAACGGAACATCTCAATGGTTCATCGACTACATGCCGATATGCTTGGAAGCAGTTGATGGATCGATCTTAAGCAAAGATCGAGAGGTCTATTCGGCCGCTGATCCCGAAACGCGTGACCGGATAAGGAACGAAGCCTACTGGCGTGACTGTCGCGAGTGGATAGGTTGGCATCGCGACGGGATCCGCACCGCTCATGCAGCGGCCACCGTCGACGCGGTCCGCACAAAATACGTGTGGCTCGCGGCCTATCATGACGATGCCGTCGAGCGTTTCTTTGGGACAGCTCCGCCTGATCTGCTGATCGGCAATCTTACAGCGTCGACCTCACCCGGCCCATCTGACAACACCTAGGCGTGCGTAGTGAGAGCCCGTTGCTTGGTCTCGCCACGGCCGTCGACGTCCGTGACTCAAGGGACCTTCAACGTTTGAGGGCAAACGAAGGCTTTCCAGGCGAAGCGGTCGCTCGGCTACATCGAGCGCGACGTCTCCTCTTGGCGCTTCTACGACACTCCTCGACAAGCAAAGAGCGACCGCCTTCAGCACGCTGCCGGAAAGGGCGTTGCAACATAGGAAGAAACGCTGCTCATGCGGAGAGTCTCAACGCGAACCCGAGATACGGATCTGAACGACCGCCCAGCTGGCTCAGAATTTTTTCTGCAGAGACAGATGGTTAGCCGATATTCTCCCCACATATCCGAGGGATAGGAATCGAAAGATATCGGCGGTTCGAATCACCATCTCTCCGCCACATGTTTTTCTATTATATATCAATGCATTATGACGAGACACAGGTTGCCGCAAGTGTCGGTAAAGTCGCATCTATTTCCTGATGTCTTTAGCGCCGTGGCACTGGAGACCGCGTATCTGGTTCGCAAATACGCGATGTATGCGTTGCAGTCTCTGCAGGCCACTTTCGGCAGTACGGTAACTCTTGAGTCTCGAGACGTCGACGGAAGCTCTCCAAGCCGCAACAGCAGCAGGCTTTGATTGCGTGATGGATTCAGGAGATCAGAACGGCTCAGATTCCAACCAAGAAACCGGCGTCAGTGGTCCCACGGACAGGGTCCATTTCACCATAGCCCAAGATCCCAGCCGCACGCCTTGCTGATCGACAAGCGCCCTATCCAACATCATGGGCGTTCACAACGCATTGTGGATCATCTTCCCTGAACATCGGCACAGCTATGCTTGGATTGAGAAACCTAAAGACGAATTCGGCCAACGTGGCGCGCTTAACGTCGTGCTGGATGGAAAGCTCGCTGACCTGATGTTCGTACACTGGCATCTCTACGCCTGCGGCACGCCTAAGCCCCAGCTACGATGGTGGTTCGAATGGGAGTGGCCTCAATTAGGAGCGGACCATCCTGGCGCGTGCTGAACACATATCGAGGTTGACTATCATACATTATTCCCTTGCATCGTGCGCCGTACCAGTTGGCTGTCCTCTGCGTGTCGTACTGTATGCCCGCATCTGAGAAGACCACAATCTCTGGCTGCCAACCCGTGGCACAGAATAATTCATCGCAGCAGCCGGACTCGCGTCCATGATGTGACGCTACCATAACATTCACGCGCTTGAGCTCCTGTACGAAGTAGGGATTGCGCAGGAGTACCTTCCAACCAGCCACCTCCATGTCACCCGGGAACATTATGTGGAGCCCGTAGCAGTGCAGAAAAAGGACTAGGCTCAGATTGTTCTCGTCGTCGAAGTCAGTCGGGTAGATATTCCAAAAGTGACCGAAGGTCATCGCGCCCCAATTTGGCGGCGTAACGACAGCCCCAGCATAGTTCCCAGTCATCCGTGCCAGATATTCGATACCTGGCCCTGCTCCGGTCTCCGATTTAAGTTGAAGCAGCTGAGTACCTGATACGCTGGGATTACGCGTGAGGCTACTGATCGGCAAGGCGCGTGCCAGATTTGGCAGGTCGCTGACGTGATCTTCGTCGTAGTTCGTTATGACCAGTTCCTCTAGCTGCCTCACGC
>JBOHXO010000623.1:0-15150 GCA_050737475.1 Chthoniobacterales bacterium | reverse complement strand
GTGCTGCACGGAACGAGCCTCACGGATGCCGATCGCAAGCTTCTCCAGCCTGTTCTCGATTCCACCGCGCCGCCGCCCGCTTCCACACCCGCGACTGCGCCAAAGTAATTTCAGCCTGCGGCCGTTTCCGCAAGATGCGCCGAGGCGATGTCCTCGACTCCGGCGACGGATTCCACGCTCGAGAATTTTTCGCGAAGGTGGCGTCCGTGTATCATCCCGCGGCTGTAAGCCATCAGGCGTGAACGCATGCTGTGTATCGCGCGGCGTTCGTCACCGCGCCGCAGCACTTCCCGCCGGCAATGCTCGACCACGAGCGCCCATCGCTCGGTGATCGTGGGCGGATGGTAATTTCCGTCCGCGCTCATTGCGGATTTGATCTCGGAAAAAATCCACGGGTTTGTCATCGCAGCGCGCCCGATCATCAATCCCGCCACGCGTGTTTCGCTCCGGCGCTTCAACGCGTCTTCGGCGCTTGAAATATCGCCGTTTCCGATCACGGGAATTTTCACCGCTTCCGCCACGGCGGCGATGACATCCCAGTCCGCGAGGCCGGAGTAGCCTTGCTCCTTGGTGCGGCCGTGCACGGCGAGCCGCGTGATTCCAGCGTCCTCGAGCACGCGCGCCGTCGTGGTGGCATTGACGGTCGCCGCGCTCCAGCCGGTGCGGATTTTTGCGGTGACCGGCAGAGGTGCGACGCCTCGCACCACAGCGGACGCCACGCGTTCGAGCAGCGGGCAATCCTTCAACAGTGCGGAACCGCCCTGCTTGCAGACGACTTTGTTCACGGGACAGCCGAAGTTCAGGTCAATGAAATCGGGCCGCACCCATTCCACGACCTGTTTCGCAGCCTCGGCGAGGTGATCCGGGTCCGCGCCAAAGAGCTGCACGCCGACGGGCCGCTCGTCCGGTTCGAAGTCGAGATATTCGCGCGTTCGTTCGTTGCGATGAAAAATTCCCTCGGCCGAGACGAACTCGGAGGTGAGCACATCCGCGCCGCGTTCGCGGCAAATGCGGCGGAAGACCGTGTTCGTCACGCCCGCCATCGGCGCGAGAAACAGCGGGAAGGAGGGTAGTGACGGGTGATGAGTGGCGGGTGACGAGCCGGAAGTCCCGAATTGCTGGCCGCTCATCACATGTCACTCGTCACTGCTCGGGCTGTTGCGAAGCGACGCCCATCGCGCCATCGAGCAAACCCGCGACTTCCTGCTGCACGGCGGGAATCTGGTCCATTCCAAGATGCGGGTTGCTGAGAATGAACGTCTCGCCCGTGCCGACATGCTCATAGACGAGCGTGTCCACGTCCGGCGAATCCATGGGCCTGAGCTGCCGCTTGCGCTCGAGCATCGCGGCGAGAATGTAGATGGCGTTGCGGTAGCGGGCGTCGTTCGCCTCGATGAGCGCGCGCAGCAGACTCTCGGCATCGTTCTTTTTCAACGCCTCGGGCGGCGGCGGCGCGGGCGGCTCGTATTTGGTGCGCCAGAACGAAAACGGCTCGATGTTGTTGTTGCGTTCGCGCCACGCCTGCTCGGAAAGGTCCTCGCGGCGGAAGCCCGTCTCGTCGCGAAAGAGCAACGTGTAAAAAAATTCACCCTCTTCGAACGCCTGTCCCGTGCTGGTGCAAGCGTGCGAGCGGCTTTTGATTTCCCAGTCCTGCTGCATGATCAACCGAAGATTTTTGGAATGCGAATGTCGCGATTCGTCGAGCGCAACCATAGCAGCACGAAGCCGATCGCGAGGAAAAAGAGATACGGACTCCATGCCGCGGCAAATGGATTGATGCGAAAACCCTTTCCAAACGCGACGAGAACATTGCCCGAAAGAAACAGCAGGAAGAAAAGCAGGATGGCCATCGCGACGCCGCCGAGGATGCCGCGGCGCGAGTAGACGATGCCCATCGGCGCGGCGAGGAAGACAACGATGATCGCGCTCCACGGAACGGCCCAGCGATTCTCGAGCTGCGTGCGAAACGGCGCGAGGCGTATCGCCGGGAAATCGGCGTTGTATTTGAGGTAGTCGTTCAACTCGGGCACCGAGAGGTAGTCGGCATTCTCCATCGAACTGCCGATGCGCCACGGCGTTTCGCTCCAGTTCTTGATCTCCAGCTCCTTGTGCAGCTCGGGCGGGCGCAGGATGTTGCCCTCCTTGTCCGTATCAATGATCTTCACGTCGGTGAGCGTCCATGTCTTGCGCGCCTCGTCGTAGGCCGCATCGCGGGCATACCACTGGCGGAGGATGTTGCCCTTTTCGTTTTGCTGCATGATCTGCACGTCGTCAATTTGCTGATCGGCCACGCGGAGCTTGCGCATATACCAGGTGCGCATGTCCTCGCGATTGCGGAAAAGAAGCGCGGTGATGGTCTTGTCGCGCTTCTTGCCGCTGTTCAATTCCTTGAGCATTGCCTTGCGCGTTTTCTCCGCATGCGGTGCGCCGGAATAATTCAGCAATGTCATCAGGCCGGTAAGGAAAATGCCGATGAGAAACAGCGGCATCAGCACGCGCACCACGCTGCGTCCGGCGCCGAGCATGGAAATAATCTCGTTCGACCGCGACATTTGTGTGAGCGAATAAAGCAGCGCGAGGAGCAGGCCGATGGGTAGAATCATCAGCATCACCTGCGGAAGCTGCGAGAGGTAGAAGTCAACAATCCAACCGAACTTCGCGTGGCCGTTGATGAAATCGGAGCCGTTGTTTGTCAGGTCGAAGACGAGCCAAATTGCGGTGAATCCCAGAATGCAGTAGAGGAACGGGACAAGAAATTTATTGAGGACGTAACGATCGAGGATGGTCATGGAATCAACGCACCGCGGCTCGCGCCGCAAAAGCTCAGACGCGCACTATTCGCGGCTTGCGCGCGGCGTTCAACCCCAAAGCGCGCGCCCGTGATTTCGTTCGTCGAGCAGCCCGGTGGCGCTGGCGTGGGTGTTTTCGAGCGCGAGGTCGCGGAGATTTTTTCGGCGACGGGGCTGTTGTCGAAGCGGCCGGGCTTCGAATGGCGGCCCGAGCAGCAGCGGATGGCCTGCGCCGCGGCACGCACGCTGGAGCGCGGCGAGCATCTCGTCGTCGAGGCGGGCACCGGGGTGGGGAAGTCGTTCGCGTATCTGGTTCCCGCGATTCTGCATGCCGTGCGCTCGCGTCGGAAAGCGGTCATTTCCACGCACACCATCAATCTGCAGGAACAGCTCGTTTACAAGGACCTGCCCGCGCTGCAGGCGCTGCTGCCGGTGGAATTCGAGGCGGCGTTGCTCAAGGGCCGGCAGAACTACTGCTGCGGCACGCGGCTGGATCGCGCGATGCGGCAGGCGGAAGGATTGTTCACCACCGCGCAGCAAAAGGAGCTCGAGCGCATTCGCGAATGGAGCCTGGTGACGAAGGACGGTTCGCTGAGCGATTTCACGGAACAGCCCGATCCCGATGTCTGGTCGCAGATTTGCAGCGAGCGCTCGATCTGCTCCGCGAAGACGTGCGGCACGAACCTGCGATGCTTTTATCAAGGCGTCCGCAAGCGCCTGCTCAGCGCGAACATCATCGTCGTCAATCACACGCTCTTTTTCACGTTGCTCGGCGGCGAGGACGAACTCGAGGGGCGCGACGACGGAGGCTACATCTTCCCGAATGACTTTGTCGTCCTCGACGAGGCGCACACGGTCGAGGGCGTCGCGTCGCGGCACATCGGTTTTTCCGTTTCGCAATACGGGCTGCGGCAGTCGCTTCAGCGGCTCTACAATCCACGCACGAAAAAAGGCATTTTCCAGGTCCTCAAGCAGGCCGAGGGCGTGCGCGCGGTGAGCGATCTGCTGCCGCTCGCGGATGGATTTTTCGATTCGGTCGGGCGCGCCTGTCAGTTCGGGAAGGGCAGGGAGTTCCGCGTGCGCGACACCGGCCTGGCCGACGCCTCGGAAATGAGCGGCGCGCTCACGGGCCTGCTGGAAAAAGTCGGCTACGCGATTTCGAAGTGCGGCGACGACGACCTTACGAAGGCCGAGTTGCAGGACCTCGCGCGACGCCTGCGCGAGAGCCGCAATGGCGTGACGGATTTTCTCGAGCAGAGCAGCCGTGGCCACGTGTATTGGGTCGAGCAGAGCGGCAGGCGCGAGACGCTGCACAACCTGCACGCTGCGCCCATTGATCTCGCCGGCTGCCTGCGCCGGCTGCTCTTCCGCGAAAATTCCTGCTCCGTGCTCACAAGCGCGACGCTGTCCACGGGCGGCGACGATCTTGTTTATTTTCGCGATCGCGTCGGCGCGGAGGAGGTGCCGGGCCTGCGCATCGGGAGTCCGTTCGATTACGAGCGGCAGATGACGCTGCATCTCGTGCGGAAAATGCCCGACCCGCGCGACGCGGGTTACGAGGATGCGCTGGAAAAATGGACGCTGCACTTCCTCGTGGAATCGCGAGGCCGCGCGTTCGTGCTCTTCACGAGCTATGCATTGATGCAGCGAATGGCGGATCGGATGCGCGATGCGTGCGACGACCGCGGCTGGCCGTTGCTCGTGCAGGGCGAGGGGATGTCGCGCACGAAATTGCTGATGGCGTTCCAGGAATCAGGCGGCGCGGTGCTTTTCGGGACGGACAGTTTTTGGAGCGGTGTGGATGTGCCGGGCGAGGCGCTGTCGAACGTCATCATCACGCGGCTGCCATTCGCGATGCCGGACCATCCGCTCATCGAGGCAAAGCTCGAGGCCATCGAGGCCGAGGGCGGCGACGCGTTCAAACAATACTCGCTGCCCGAGGCCGTGCTGAAACTCCGCCAGGGCGTCGGCCGGCTCATCCGCTCGAAGACCGACAGCGGCATTGTCGTCATCCTCGACAGCCGCATTGTCTCGAAGCCCTATGGCCGCACGTTCCTCGCCGCGCTGCCGAAATGCCCCGTCGAAATCCATTGAAAAAGCGCCGCCGCTGGCTGCGATGGATCGCGCTCATCATTGTCCTGCTGCTGCTCGTGCCGGTGATCCAGGTGGCCTGCGTGCGATTCATCAATCCGCCGATTACGCCGGAAATGCTGCGCTTCAAATGGTTCGGCGCGGACGCCGCGGCCCGCAAACGCGGCCTGCGTTACGAATGGATGCCGCTCGCGCAGGTGCCGCGGCAGCAGATTCGCTATTTGTGGGCGTCAGAGGACCAGCGATTTTTCGAGCACGACGGCATTGATTTCGAGGAGATTGATCGCGCGCTGGCCGAGTCCAAAAAATCCGGCAAGCCCTCGCGCGGCGGTTCGACCATCACGCAGCAATGCGCGCGTTCCGTGTTCCTCTGGCAGGGCCGCTCGTGGCTGCGCAAGGGCCTCGAGACCTACTACACGGTGCTCATGGAAAAACTGCTGGGCAAGCAGCGCATCCTCGAGCTTTACGTGAACGTGATCGAATTTGGCGACGGCATCTACGGCGTGAAGGCCGCGGCGGAAACCTATTACCACAAATCCCCGTCAAAACTTTCGAACGTCCAAATGGCCATGCTCGCGGCCGTCCTGCCGAACCCCAGGGAATGGAGCCCCGTCAAGCCCACGCCACGTGTGCTCCAGCGCCAGCGCCGGGTGTTGCGGCTGGCCGGGTCGGCGGACTTCCCCGTCTCGGAGTTACCGCGAACCGCTCGGTAGCGAATGGAATCCGGCATTGCCAAATCGGGCGCGCTCCTTATCTTCGCCGGGACTCTCCTATGAAGCGCATTTTGCGGCCTATGCACCGCCTGTTTTTGATGTGGCTCGGGGTCCTTGCGATCACGACGAGCGCCGCGCGCGCCGTTGAATGCTACTTGATCGTGGACAACCAGACCGGCCGCATCCTCGCGTCGAAAAATGCCGACGAGAAACGCCAGATCGCCAGCCTCACGAAAATCGCCACCGCGATGGTCGTGCTCGATTGGGCGAAGCTCACGAATGTGGATCTCGGCGAACTTGTTTCCGTGCCGGCCGATGCCGTCGCGGTGGGCGGCACGAATCCCGCCACGCTCCAGCAGGATGATCTCGTCTCGTTGCGCGACCTTCTCTACTGCGCGCTGATGGCGTCGGACAATACCGCCGCGCACGCGCTCGCCTACCACATCGGCCAGCGGCTGCCGAATGCCGAGGGGCTCGATCCCGTGGGAAATTTCGTCGCGCACATGAACGCGCTGGCCCGCAACCTTTACATGAAACGCACGCGTTTTCTCACGCCGAGCGGCCTCGACAACATGGAGGGCGCGCTGCCGTTCTCCACGGCGTCCGATGTCGGCCGGCTCGTGCGCTACGCCTATTCGAAATCGGGCTTCCCGTTCTACGTCGCGCAGAAGACGCGCGAGATTCACATTTTCCGCGCGGGCAAACCGACGAGCGTGTGGCTCAACAATACGAATCCGCTGCTCGACCAGGAAGGCATTGACGGCGTGAAGACCGGCCGCACTTCGAAGGCGGGCGACTGCATCGTGCTCTCGGCGGACCGCGCGCCTGAGTCGGTGCGCGAGGGCGCCAAGGTTCTCATCACGCCGCGCCGCATCATCGTGGTGTTGCTCGATGCGCAGGATCGCGCGGCGGAGGGCCTGTCCTTCATGCGCAGGGGCTGGCAGCTTTACGATCAATGGGCCGCCGAAGGCCGCAAGGCGAAGAAAAGCAACTCGCTTTAACAACTCACATTTGAAAACAAACGCAGTATGGCGAAAAAACGAATTGGTATTCTGACGAGTGGCGGCGATTGCCCCGGGTTGAACGCGGTGCTTCGCGGCGTCGTGAGGTCCGCGGACAAACTTGGCTGGGAGGTTGTGGGATTCCGCGACGGATTCGAAGGCCTGCTGCCCGAGGGCGGCGACTACATGATCCTCGACCGGCGCACAACGGCCGGCATCATGCACCTCGGCGGCACCATTCTCGGCACCACGAATCGCGGCCATTTCGTGGCGAAGATTCGCGCGGGCGAAAAGGCGGCGATTCCCGACGAAATCATCGAGCAGGCGCGCAAGAACTTCAATCACCTCGGCCTGTCCGCTCTCGTCACGATCGGTGGCGACGGCTCGCTCTCGACGGGACTGCAATTGTCCGAAAGCGGCTTCCCGGTCGTCGGCGTGCCCAAGACGATTGACAACGATCTCGAGGCCACGGCGATGACATTCGGCTTCGATTCCGCGATCTCCTGCGTGGCCGACGCGCTCGACCGCCTGCACACCACGGCCACCAGCCACAAGCGCGTGATGGTGCTTGAGGTAATGGGCCGGCATGCGGGCTGGATCGCGCTCTATGGCGGCATGGCGGGCGGCGCCGACATTATTTTGCTCCCGGAAATTCCCTTCGATATTCAAAAGGTCGCCGACCAGGTGATGGCGCGCGACCGCGAAGGCGCGCGCAGCACGATGATCGTCGTCGCCGAGGGCGCGAGCCCGAAGGAAGGCGCGCAGATGCGCATTCAGACGGCCAGCGGCGAATATCGTCTCGGCGGCATTGGTGAACTCGTCGGCAAGGAAATCGGCGACCGCACGGACAAGGAAACCCGCGTGTGCGTGCTTGGTCACTTGCAGCGTGGCGGTGCGCCCACCGCATACGACCGCATCCTCGGCACGCGCTTCGGCGTTCAGGCCGTAAAGTGCATCCAGGAGGAAAAATTCGGCGTGATGGTGAATTATCACAACAACGAAACGAGCTACGTGCCGATCGAGCAGGCCGTTCATCGTCTCCGCCGCGTGGATCCCGACGGACAAATGGTGGAGGCTGCGCGAGCAGTCGAGATCACTTTCGGGGATTAGTCGTGGATTCGCTCGACGTGCTGCGCGGCGCGATCCGTGACGTTCCGGATTTTCCAAAGCCCGGCATTGTCTTCAAGGACATCACGCCCATCCTTGCCGATCCGGCGTTGTTCAAGATCGCAATCCAGCATTTCGTGCAGCAGTGCGCGGGCAAGCAAATCACGCGCGTCGCGGGAATTGATGCGCGTGGATTTCTCTTTGGCGCGACCGTCGCGCACGAGCTTGGCATCGGCTTCGTGCCGGTGCGCAAAAAGGGCAAGCTGCCTTTCACCACAGTCTCGCATTCCTACGCGCTGGAATACGGCGAGGCGGAAATCGAAATCCACACCGACTCGTTTTCAAAAGGCGAGCGCGTGGCGCTTGTTGACGATTTGCTCGCGACCGGTGGCACGGCCGCTGCGGCCATTCACCTCATCGAGAGCGTCGGCGCGACAGTCGTGCACGCGCAATTCCTCATCGAGCTCGGCTTCCTCAACGGCCGCGCGGCGCTCGCGCCCACGCCGGTTTACTCGCTGCTTGCCTTCGACTAGGCCCCGCCGTTCTGGCGGATGAACCCGGCGATGGAATTCACGTTCAGGAACGCCGTGCGCGCCACATCCGCATTCGGCGTTGCGACTCCGAAATTCTTTTCCAGCCCCACCGCGAGTTCGAGCGCGTCAATGGAATCCAGCCCGAGTCCTTCCGGCGCGAAGAGCGGTGTCTCGTCTCCGATTTCCTCCGGCGCCATCTTGAGCATCAGGCTCGTGACCATCATTTGTTTGATGCGGGCGTTCAGCTCGGGTTGGGACATTATTTAATCAGCTTGCTTGGGAAAGAGCGCGAACTCTGAATCAATTCACCATGCCGGACAACCCCGAAAAACTGCGCCTCGACGCGCTGCTCATGGCGCGTGGGTTGTTCGACTCACGCGAGAAAGCGCAGCGCGCGTTGATGGCCGGCACCGTCGAGGTGAATGGCCGCCGCGATGCGAAACCCGGCGATCGCGTGCGCGCCGACGTGGAGGTCATCATCCTCGCTTCGGAAAAATACGTGAGTCGCGGTGGTCTCAAGCTCGAGGCCGCGCTCGACATATTCGCCGTGGACCCCGCCGGCCGTGTCTGTCTCGACATCGGAGCCTCCACGGGCGGCTTCACCGACTGCCTGCTCCAGCGCGGCGCCGTGAAGGTTCACGCGCTCGATGTGGGCCATGGTCAGATGCACTGGAAAATCCGTAGTGATGCACGCGTCGTTGCGAAGGAGGGGATCAATTGCCGCAACCTTTCCTACGACGACGTGGGCGAACGCGTATGGCTCGCGGTGGCCGACGTGAGCTTTATTTCGTTGACTCTCATCCTGCCGCCAGCGTTTGAGTTGCTCGAGCCAGAGGGCAGCATGATCGTCCTGATCAAACCGCAATTCGAACTTTCCCGTGAAGCCGTCGGCCGAGGCGGCATCGTGAGCGATCCCGCATCGCACCAGGCCGCGGTGGAAAAAATCCGCGCCTTCGTCGAGACCGCGGGGCGTCGCTGGCTCGGCTTCATCGAGTCGCCGATCCTTGGAATGACGGGCAACCGCGAGTTTCTCGCTTGGCTGCGTCCATGATCGGATTGATCGCCCATTCGGAAAAGGCGGATGCCCGCGAACTTGTGGCAGCGGTTCGCGCCGAGCTGGAACGTCGCGGCGTCGCGTATGTGATGGAGCGAGCGACGGCGGCATTGGTGGGAGCGGAGTCGTCGCTCGACGAAGAGCAGATCGCGGAATGCAGCGATGTGCTCGTGGTGATGGGTGGCGACGGCACGATTCTGCGCGTCGTTCATCGCGTCGGCGAAAAATTGCGCCCGATTTTTGGAATCAATCTCGGCTCGCTTGGATTTCTCACGTGCGCCGGTCCGAATGAAATCGAATGCGCGGTGGACGCCATCGTGAGCGGCGAATACCAGCTCAGCCGCCGGGCCTTGATCAAGGCGGAACTCGTGCGGGACGGGGAGTCGGCATGGACGTTTTTCGGCCTCAACGACGTGGTCATCAGCCGCGGCCAGCACTCGAAGCTCGTGAAAATTGATGTGCGCATTGATGCCGCCGTGCTCACGAATTTCTACGCCGACGGTCTGATCATCTCGACACCGACAGGCTCCACGGCCTATTCGCTTTCCGCAGGCGGCCCCATTCTCATGCCCGACACGGGCGTGTTCGTCATCACGCCGATCTGCCCCCACGTGCTGACGAATCGCTCCACCGTCGTGAGCGACCAGTGCATGGTCGAGATCCGGCTCACGGTTCCGGGCCAGGAGGTTTACATCAACGCGGACGGCGAGACTTCCATCGAGATGCACCCTGGCGACGTGCTGCGCATCTCACAGTCGAACCGCGTGCTCTCGCTCGCCATGCTGCCGGATCGTCCGTTTTCCGAAGTGCTCCGCCAGAAGCTCAAGTGGAGCGGCAGCAACGTATGACGATTCACGAAATCCTGCATCCCGCCGACGTGAATCTCTCGCTGCGAGCCGATGCGAAGGCCGCGGCCGCCGAGGAGGTGCTCGGCTCGCTGCGAGGCGACGTGCGGGTGACGAACTGGGAGGAGTTGCGCAACGTGGTGATCGAGCGTGATGCTCCCGCCATCGAGCACGAGGGGCGGAGCATCTGCATCGCCCATGGCCGCACAAAAGCCGTCACTTCGCTCACCATGGCCGCCGGCCGTTCCGAAAAGGGCGTGGTTTGCCCCGAGACGAAGCTGCGCGTGCATTTGCTGTTCGTCGCCGGCATCCCAACCGCCATGGATTCCGAATACCTGCGTCTTGTCGGTGCCATCGTCCGGGTCTGTCGCGAACGCGAACTCATGGCCGAGCTGCTCGAGGCGCCTGACGGGGAGGCTTTCGTGGATTGCCTGGCCTCCGCCACGTCCCGTCTTTGAATCCAGTTGTGCGGGCGGCT
Organism: Chthoniobacterales bacterium; assembly: GCA_050737475.1. Taxonomy (GTDB): domain Bacteria; phylum Verrucomicrobiota; class Verrucomicrobiia; order Chthoniobacterales; family JAATET01; genus JAATET01. The sequence goes on along the minus strand of JBOHXO010000623.1, from coordinate 4,539 downwards.
TTTTCGGGGCACAGTTTTTGAATGGAAACGTGTCCGATCAAACAAAACGTCGGTGGTCTGGAGCGCCTCGCCTGCCTCGCCGCCGGAGGGTGGCTTCTGCTGAAGGGCATTCTCACGCGCCGCACGTCGCGCACGGTCTTTGGTGGACTTCTCGTTTACCGCGGACTTTCCGGAAATTGCAAAGCCTACGAGGCGCTCGGTGTGGACACGCGCTCGGCCGCGGAGAAGGCCGAATCCTAAACGCCGTGGCACTCGTCGAGGTCAACGATCTCAAGGTCTGGTTTCCGGTTCTCGGCGGACTGTTGCGCAGGCAAGTCGGCGACGTGAAGGCGGTGGATGGCGTGAACTTCACGGTCGAGGCTGGCAAAACGGTCGGCCTCGTTGGCGAGAGCGGCAGCGGCAAGACGACGATCGGTCGCGCGTTGTTGAAATTGATTCCGGCGACCGGTGGCAGCGTGCGCTTTGATGGGCGCGAAATTCTGCCGATGAGCGAAGGCCAGTTTCGTCCGCTGCGCCGGGAGATGCAGATCATCTTCCAGGATCCGTTTGGCTCGTTGAACCCGCGCATGACGATCGGCTCGATCATTGGCGAGGCGCTCGAGATTCATTTCAAAAAAATGTCCGCCGCCGACCGCCGTGAGCGCGTTGCGGATCTGCTGGGCAAGGTCGGGCTCAAGCCGGAGATGGTGGATCGTTATCCGCACGAATTCAGCGGCGGCCAGCGCCAGCGCATCGGCATTGCCCGCGCGCTCGCCGTGGAACCGAAGTTCATCGTCTGCGACGAGCCGGTGAGCGCGCTCGACGTAAGCGTGCAGGCCCAGATCGTCAACCTGCTGCAGGACATCCAGGAGCAATTCGGCATTGCCTATCTTTTCATCGCGCACGACCTCGCCGTCGTGGAGCACATCAGCGACCATGTGCTGGTGATGCATCATGGAAAAATCGTGGAAAGCGCAAGCGCGGAGGCGATCTACAACGACCCGCAGGACGCATACACCAAGCAGTTGCTGGCCGCGGTGCCTGCATTGTAGGAAATCAAACAGGTGCACCCGCTTCTTCGAAAATTGCTCGGTTACAACTGGCTCCTGCTGGGCCTGATGCTTGCGCTCGTGGCCTACGGTATTTACGCGATCTACAGCGCGACGTGGATGCGCACCGATGCCTACTGGCACGACCAGATCAAGTGGGCGGCGATCTGCCTTCCTGTATTTTTCGTGGTATCGCTCGTGGACTACCGCTGGGTGCGCTACGGCGCGCTTCCCCTGTATATACTCGGCATCGTGGGCGTGGCGGCGACGCTGGTCACTGCTCGCAGCATCAACGGCGCGCAAGGCTGGCTGGATCTCAAGTTCGTCAGCTTCCAGCCATCGCAGATGGCCTTGCTCGCGGGAATTCTCACGATGGCGTTGTTCCTGAGCCAGTTCAAGAACCTGCATTCGTTCTGGCGGCTTGCGGGATGCGGCGTGATCGCCGGAGCGCCGTGGCTGCTCATCCTGTTGCAGAATGACATGGGCTCCGCGCTGGTGTGGATCCCTGTCGTCCTTGGCCTGTTGTTCATCGGCGGAATTCCCAAGCGCTATATTATTTCACTGCTGCTGCTTGGTGCCGCAGTCATTCCGCTCGTCATTTTCTTCGGCCTCAAGACGTATCAAAAGAACCGCATTCTCACGTTTCTCGACCCGTCGCTCGATCCGCTTGGCGCGGGCTGGGACTTGAATCAATGCCTGATCGCCATCGGCTCCGGCGGCTTTTCCGGCAAAGGTTTCAAGGCGGCGAACACATTGAACGAACTCGGATTTCTGAACGCCACCGCCGCGCACAACGACTACATCTTCGCCGTGCTCGGCGAGCAGCACGGCTTCGTGGGCGGCGTCGCGCTCATTGGCGTGATCGCGCTCACGCTGCTTACGGCCATCTATATTGTGACCGTGGCGAGCGACGATCTCGGCAGATACATCGGCGTGGGAATCGTGATGATGCTCTTTGCGCACACGTTCGAAAACATCGGCATGACGATCCAGGTAATGCCCATCACCGGCATTCCGCTGCCGCTCATCAGCTACGGCGGCACATTCCTGCTCATCACGCTCATCGGCTTCGGAATCCTCCAAAGCATCTGGATTCACCGCCGTTCGATCGGATAGGTGCGTTGATTTCGCGACAACACTCCATTAACCTCATTGCATGGTTGCAGCGCTCCAGCCCGCTTCGTTGATTGACAAGGTCCTCGATGGCGGGCGCATTTCCCGCGAGGAAGCTCGCGAACTTTATCGCCTTCCGCTCAACGAACTCGGCGCGCTCGCCGATGCCCGCCGCAAGCTTGCGAAGGCCGATGCGCACGACGGCCGCGGCAATGAGATCGTCACCTACATCATTGACCGCAACATCAACTACACGAACGTCTGCAACGTTTACTGCAAGTTCTGCGCCTTCTATCGCACCGAGAAGGACCACGATCACTACGTCATCACGCACGACGAGCTGGATCAAAAACTCGACGAGCTCACCGCAGTCGGCGGCGTGCAAATTCTCCTGCAGGGCGGCCACCATCCCGGTCTGAATATTGATTTCTATCTCGATATGCTCTCGCACATTCGCGGGAAGTATCCGCACATCAACATCCACGGTTTCAGCCCGCCGGAGTTCAATCATTTCTCCGAGGTCTTCGGCATGCCGATCGCTGAGGTGATCACGAAATTTCGCGAGGCCGGCCTCGGCTCGATACCCGGTGGCGGCGGGGAGATTCTCGTGGACCGCATCCGCAACCGCATCGCTCCGCTCAAGTGCGACTCCGATCACTGGCTCGAGGTGATGCGCATCGCGCACGGCATGGGGATGAATTCCAGCGCGACGATGATGTTCGGCCATGTTGAAACGGTCGAGGATCGCATCGAGCATCTCCAGCGCCTGCGCGATGCACAGGACGAAACCGGCGGCTACACCGCGTTCATCTGCTGGACGTTCCAGCCTGACAATACCAAGCTGCGCGCCGAGCCGGTGGGCTCCGCGGAATATCTACGCATGCAGGCGCTCTCCCGCATCTTCCTCGACAATTTTGAAAACCTGCAGAGCTCGTGGGTCACGCAAGGCCCGCGCATCGGCCAGATCGCTCTCAGCTACGGCGCGAACGATTTCGGCAGCGTGATGATGGAGGAGACTGTCGTGAGCAAGGCCGGCACGAGTTTCAGGCTGGACGCGCCGATGATCGAGCGACTTGTCAGCGAGGCCGGCTACGAGCCGCGCCGCCGCAACAACTGGTATCAGTTGCTGAATTGACGCCCGCCCGCGCTTCCCGCATGAATCGCACATGGCGATGACGATTGCGGCTGTGCGCGCGCAGGCGAAGGAGAAGGCGGGATTTGCCGAGCTGCATGCGCAGGTCGAGCAATGCGCGAAGAAGGAAGGCTCGAACGGCAAGCCGTTCTGGGAGCTGAAACTCCGCGACGCGACGGACAACCTCACGCTGCGTGTCTGGTCCGATTCACCGAACGTCGTCGTATGCGAGTCGTTGGACGACGCGGACTGCGTGGCGGTGGAAGGGGAGTTTTTTCAAAACGGCCAATACGGCATGGACGCCCGCCGTTGGGAGCTGCGGCGGCTTTTTCCTGATGAGCGGGAGGCGTTGTTTTCCGGCAGCGAGGAGGATCGCGCGAAAGTCGGGGAGGACTACGGATACATCGAGCGCACGATCGCGGATATTTCCGATCCGCGGCTGCTGGCGTTGTCGCAGAAATTCCTGGAGGCGCACGGCACACGGTTCAAGCGCGCGGCGGCAGCTCGCGTGAATCACCATGCCCGGCGCGGCGGTCTCGTGCAGCACACGGCGCAGATGATGCGATCCGCGGAGGCGATTTGCGGGGCTTATCCCGCGCTGAATCGCGACCTGCTTCGCGCAGGCGTGCTCTTCCACGATTGCGGAAAACTATGGGAGACGTGTCCGCCGGAGGAGGGGTTTGCGATCAAATCCGACCTGCGCGGCGAGATGATGGGGCACATCAACATCGGCGTGGAGATCGTGAATTCCTTGTGGCGCGACCTCGACCGCGAGGCGTGGAAGGAATTGCAACCGCCTTCGGAGGAGGTGCGGCTGCACCTCATTCATCTCGTACTGTCGCACCATGGCGAGTTGCAGTTTGGCTCGCCGGTGCTGCCAAAGACGCCGGAGGCCATCGCGCTGCATTACGTGGACAATCTCGACGCGCGGCTGGAGATGATTTTCCACGGCTATGCGAATGGCGCGGAGACAGCACCGGGAATTTTCGATTACGTGCGCCCGCTGGGGACGAATCCGGTGCGTCCGCTGCCGGTGATCAGCGAGGAATAAGGTTCACGCAAAGACGCGAAGGTTTTGAATTTTCTTCGCGGCCTCGCGCTTTCTCGTGAATTCAAAAAACGAAAAACGCCGCCCCGGTTGAACGGGGCGGCGTTTCCCTTTTCGGAATCTCTCCCTTATCCCGATAGAGTTTCCGTTTTTGAACGATTCGTTACTTGGTCGGAACCGTGGCGATGGTCTGCAAGATGCGGCTTGCGATCTTGTAG
>JBOHXO010000622.1:0-3506 GCA_050737475.1 Chthoniobacterales bacterium | reverse complement strand
CGATTGCCGCTTCGCCTAGAAACAACAATCGCACCTCGGCGCGTGATGCGCCGACCGCGCGAAGGATGCCGATCTCCGTGCGGCGGCGGACGACTGACGCGGAGATCGTGTTGTAAATGAGGAACGCGCCGACGAGCACGGAGACGAGGCTAAGCGCGGTGAGATTGAGCTGGAAGGCCCCGAGCATCGTCTCGACTTGAGCGCTGCGGCGTTCGGGCGCCGCGACTTCGATGTCCGCGGGAACGAGTTTGCGGATTGCTGCGCGCACCCGGTCCAGTTTTTCCGGCTCGACGAGCAATTGGATCGCCGTGAGCCGACCCTGGCGGCCGAGGAGTTCCTGCGCCCAGCCGATGTCCATCGCCGCGATGCGCGGATCGCCGGAGGTCACGGCCGGTGCGAGGATGAACGCCGGCTTCAACTTGCGCTCGACGCCTTCGGCAAGGACGCGGATCGGACTGCCGACTTTCGGCAGTACGCGTTCCGAATATTCGCGAGAGATCGCGATGGCATTGGGATCGCGCAGCCACGTTTCGAGATTCAATTGCGCGCGGTCCGCGCCGAGCAATTCGAAGGTTCGCAATTCGGCGCCGCTGAGCGGGTCCACGCCGACGATGCGCAAATACTCGCCCGCATGGCCGGGCAGACTCACCACGCCTTCCACCAGCGGGGTGGCGGCGCGGACGCCGTCGAGATGCGTGATTTTTGGAAGCACGGTTTCCTCAATGGAGCCGCGGACCTCGAGATTTGCACGGCCGGCGACGAGTTCGATGCCGGCGCGGAAACTTTCGATCGCGCTGCGGTTCGCGATCTGGATCGCGAGGAAGACGGCAATGCCGAGAGCGATGCCGAGCACGTTGAGCAGCAGGAGCACGGGATGCCGCGCGAGGGCGCGCAGGCCCTGCCGAAGAAAAAGCGCGTGGAAATGCCGTGTGATCACGGCGGTGGTCAGACCTGCTTCGCGGCGGCGCGCTTGAGCAGGCTCTGGAGGCGTTCGATCGCGGCCTCTTCGGTGATTTTTTTATGGTCGCGGCCGGTGATGTAGAATGTGTCCATTGCGACTTCCATCTCGGTCGTGATGCGCGACGTCTGGATCGAAATGCCTGCGTTGCCCAGCCCGCGGAGCAGCGCATAGAGCAGGCCGAGGCGGTCGGGGGTCTGGATTTCGACGATCGTGTAAATGGGATGCGCCTCGTTCTCGACGAGGATGCGCGTGGGCAATTCGGCATCCTGCGACATGCGATAGGATCGCAGCCGGCTGGGCTCGCCGAAGAGTGGTGTGAAATCGTATTCCTCCTCGAGCAGGGATTCGTTGAGGCGGCTCTCGACGCGATTGCGATCGCGCTCGCTGGTGACGGCGCGATGCATGGAGTCGCTCACGCGGAAAATGTCGAGCGCGAGGCTGTCGCCGCGGGTGAAGACGTCGGCGCTGAGGATGTTCACGTTCGCCGAGACGAACGCGCCGGCGATGCGCTCGAGCAGACGCTCGCGATCCCAGCCGCTCACCCAGACCTCGGTGTGCCCCATTTCCGGGCGATCAATCCACGCGAAGATGGCGGAGAGCTCGTAGCCCGGCTCCATGCGTTTCTCGAAGAACGCGCGGAAAAGTTGAAGATGTCCGACGATGCGCTCGGCGTCGTAGGCATGGAAGTAGTGCTCGGGCATGAACGCGAAGTGGGCGTCAATCTCCGTGGCAAAATCAGCGGGCAACATTTCGCGGACAGTTTCCTGGAGCGACTCGCGATCCTTCCTGCGCTCCTCGATCCAGCGCGGGCCGGCGTCGAGATATTCGTTGGTCTTGCGGTAGAGGCTCCAGACGAGCGACTCCTTCCAGTCGGACCAGTTTTTGTCGCTGGTGCCCATGCCGTCGGCGAGCGTGAGCAGCATCAACGCGTCGAGGTTTGGGCGGCTTCGCACGATGGAGGCAAATTCCGGAACGGTGGCCGGGTCGTCGAGATTTCGCGTCTGCGCGGTGTGCGACATCGTGTAGTGCGCATCCACGAGCGTGATGAGCATGCGGCGTCGCTCCGGGGAAAGCTGGATGCGGCGTGCGACCTTGTGCGCGAGGATGGCGCTCTGCTCCTCGTGGTGGCGCGAGTTTGCGGCCTTGCCCACGTCGTGCAACAGCACGGCGAGGTAGAGCATGGCGGGATCCTCGAGTTTTTGGAAAAGGGCGCGATAGCCGGCGAATTTCGGCTCCTCGGCGAACAGCACGGCGTCGAGTTTTTCGATGCAGACGAGCGTGTGTTCGTCGGTGGTGTAGCGATGGAAGAACTCGTGCTGCACGAGGCAGGTGAGCGCGCCGAACTCGGGGATGTAACGGCCGAGCACGCCGACGTCGTGCATTGCGCGGAGGATGCGGCCGACCTCGCCTTTGTGCGAAATGATGTCGAGGAAGAGTTCGCGGCTGACGCGCGCGTATTGGAACGTGCGGTCAATGAGCCGCGCGCGGCGGCTGAGCAGGTCGCGCAGTTCCGGGCTGAAATCCAGCTTGCGGGCCTGCGCGTGCTTGAAGACGCGGAGCAGGCGGAACGGGTCCTCGTTGAAAACCTCGCGGGAGAGGGGATAAATCCTGCCGCCCTTCGCCTGGAAGCCGTCGAACTTCACCGGGCGCACCTTGCGCGTGATGAACGGGAACAGTCCGATCTTCGGCTCGGGAGGTTCGCTGGGCACAAGGCGGTCCAGCGCGGATATGGTGACCTGTGAAATGGCGCGCGTGTGATTGTAGTAATCGCGCATGAACGCTTCGCAGCGCCGCAGGATGTGCTTCTGCGGGTAATGGAACGCGGTGGCGACGCGGCCCTGGAGCTGGAGCGTGAGGCCGTCGAGCACGCGGCCGTTGAGATAGTGCATCTCGGTGCGCACGCGCAGCAGGAAGTCGTAGGCTTTTTCGAGCGCGCTGCGTTCGGAGCCGCGCAGGAATTTTTTTTCGACGAGCTTGGCGGTGGTGTTGAGTCGGTTCGAGACGTAGGCGATCCAGAGCAGGTTCTGGTAATCGCGCAGGGCCCCGGGGCCGTTCTTCACGTTGGGCTCCTGCACGAAGATCGTGCCGCCGAATTTCTGGTGGTTCTCCCGCTGGTTCGCGAGGCGCCACCGGATGTAGGCGTCCTCGCGGCCCTTGATGCAATCGCGCTCGAAGCGCATCTTGAAGTCGTTGAACATCTCGCGATCGCCGAGCAGGTAGCGGCACTCGATCATCGAAGTCTTCGTGATCATGTCGTCGTTCGCGGCCTTGATCGCCTGTGCGACGGAGCGCGTGGAGTGCCCGACCTTGAAACCGAGATCCCACAATCCGGTGAGCGTCTGGCGGATGACGTCCTCGAGCTGCGGGCTGGGCTTGCCGCGATCCACGAGGAACATGATGTCAATGTCGCTGAACGGATTCAGCTCGCGCCGCCCGTAGCCGCCGAATGCCGACGCCACCATGCGTCCGAGGCCGGCCTTGCCCGCGACGCTCGCGGAAATGCTCTCGAACAACTCGCGGAAGACGATGTCAATGAGGTCGGCGC
>JBOHXO010000621.1:0-13245 GCA_050737475.1 Chthoniobacterales bacterium | reverse complement strand
CGCTTGTTCTGGTCATCCTTGTTACAATTGCCAATGTGACGGCCCAGGTCGCCTTTCGCAAAAAATGACGCCCACACCGATGGAAACCACCACCGACCACGCCGCACAGGGTGTTGCAAAACCCGCCCTCACGCGGCCGGATTTTCTCAAGGTCGAGAACTTCAATTTTTTCTACGGAAAAAAACAGGCGCTCTTCGACATCAACATTTCCATTCCGCAGCGCGAAGTCACCGCGTTCATCGGCCCTTCCGGCTGCGGCAAATCCACGTTGCTGCGGAATTTCAACCGCATGAACGACCTCATTGACGGCATCCGCCACGAGGGCGATATCGCGATTGACGGCCGCAGCGTCTACGACCCGAAACTCGAGCTTATCGCCCTGCGCCGCAGCATCGGCATGGTGTTCCAGAAATCGAACCCCTTCCCGAAATCCATCTACGAAAACATCGTCTATTCGCTCCGTATCGCCGGCCAGAACAACCGCCGCGCACTCGACGAAGCGGTCGAGCGCAGCCTGCGCGGCGCCGCGCTTTGGGACGAGGTGAAGGACCGCCTGCACGACAGCGGTCTCGGCCTCTCCGGCGGCCAGATGCAGCGCCTCTGCATCGCACGCGCCATTGCGAACCAGCCCGAGATTCTCCTCATGGACGAGCCCTGCTCCGCGCTCGACCCCATCGCCACCGCGAAGGTCGAGGAACTCATCCATGCACTCAAAAAGAATTTCACCATCGTCATCGTCACGCACAACATGCAGCAGGCCACGCGCTGCTCGGACAACACCGCCTTCTTCTACCTCGGCAAGCTCATCGAATACGACCGCACGCAAAAACTCTTCACCAATCCCTCCCAGCGGCAGACCGAGGACTACATCACCGGCCGGTTTGGCTGATTCATTTCGCATTCCCCATTTCGCACTTCGAATTTTAGAAAGTCATGGCTCACATTCTCGGCACCTTCGACCACGCGCTCGATAACCTGCGCAACAACGTCCTCATGATGGCGGGCCTCGCCGAACGCACGCTCGCCAACGCTGCAAAGGGCCTCTTCGAGCGCGACGACGACCTCAGCAACATTGTCATCGCCGACGATGAGGAAATTGACACGCTCGAGATCCAGATTGACCGCGAAGGCGTCGAGGCTCTCATGCGTTTTCAGCCCGTCGCCTCCGACCTGCGACACGTCGTCACCGCCATGAAATCGAGCGTGAATATCGAGCGCATTGCCGACCAGGCCGTGAACATCTCGCGTCGCGCCCGGAAACTTTCGGTCAGTCCCGAGCTGGCCAACGTGCATTCGCTCGAACCCATGTTCGCGTTCGCGGCGAAAATGTTCGCCGACAGTATCAAGGCCTACGCTGACGGCGATGCATCGCTTGCGCGAGGACTCAAGCCCCGCGACAAGGAGCTCGACGAGATGAACCGGCAGTTCGCCGAGGCCTGCACCGAGCTCATGGCCGCCGAGCCGCAGCTCATCCAGGGATATCTCAATCTTATTTTCATCGCGCGGTTCCTCGAGCGCATCGGCGATCACGCGACGAATTTCGGTGAGGATGTCGTGTTCGCCATCGAGGCCGAGGAAATCCGACACACGCAGGGTTCGCCGCCTCCGGCCTGAAAAAACCCGCCTTTACATGGGCGGCTATTTCTGGAATCTCTCGCCGCATGAAGAAGACGCTCGGCTACCTCGTTCTGGGCTTGTTCGTTCTGATCGCCCTCCCCGCTTGCAACATTGCGGAAAAATACGCCAACAACAACAAGGCGGCCACCCAATGGCTCGATACGAACGCCGGCTCGGCCACCATTGACGTCACGGGCCGCTGGCACGCCGACAACTGGGGCGGAGGAACGCTCACGCAGAAGGGTAACAAGATCACCGGCACCCTCGGCGACTACGTGGCGAATGGCGTGGTCAAGGGCCGCACTGTCTATCTGACGCTAAGCAACGATGGCTGGGTTTATTACACGATCATGGCCCGGCCCGACAGCTCCGGCGCCCTCCAGGGCTACTCCTCGGAATCGGTGCCCTACTCGCAGGTTGACGAGAAGACATTCTCGATGGTTCGCTCGAGCCTGTAGAACTCTAAAAAACAAGACGCCCGCCTGATACTTCCAGCGGGCGTCTCTTTTTTCGGCGGCAGAGCCATACAAGCCCCTGTCGCCAGATTTGCGGGAGAGAATCTTACCGTGAGTAAAGCTCGACCACGAGTTGCTCGTTGGCAATCGGATTAATTTCGTCGCGAGTCGGAACACGTGTCACCTCGCCGGCGAGGTTGTCGCGATCCACCAGCAGCCACTCGGGCACGGTGACGATCTGCGTCTGCTCGAGATTCCGCTGCGCGAGGCGCTTGGAACCGGCGGCATCCTTGATCGCAACCTTGTCACCGGGACGAAGGTTCGCCGAGGCGACGTTGAGCTTGCGACCGTTCACCTGCACATGGCCGTGGGCCACGAGCTGGCGGGCGCCCTGACGGGTCTTGGCGAAGCCCATGCGATAGACGACGTTGTCCACGCGGGTCTCGAGGAGCTGCAACAGCGTCTCGCCGGTCACACCACGCTTGCTCAGCGCAATCTGGAAATAACGGCGGAACTGCTTCTCGAGCACGCCATACTGGTGGCGGAGCTTCTGCTTCTCGGCGAGCGCGATGGCGTAGTCGGAAACCTTGCGGCGCGAGCCCTTCGGGCCGTGCATGCCGGGAGGGTAATTCTTGCGCTCGAAGGCTTTTGCGGAACCGCCAATGAGGACATTGTAGCGGCGGCTGATTTTGGTCTTGGGACCGGTATTGCGGGCCATTTCGTTAGTTTATAGCTGAGAGTTGATAGTTGAGGGACTCAGACGCGGCGCTGTTTCGGCGGGCGGCAGCCGTTGTGAGGAACGGGTGTGACGTCCTTGATGACCGTGATGTCGAGTCCGATGGCCTGCATGGCGCGGACGGCGGATTCGCGACCGGCGCCGGGGCCCTTTACGCGAACCTCGACTTCCTTGAGGCCGTGGCCCATCGCCTGGCGGCAGGCATCCTGCGCAACCATCTGAGCGGCGTAGGCTGTGCTTTTGCGCGAGCCCTTGAAGCCCATCTTGCCGGCGCTCGACCATCCGAGAACGGCTCCGCGCATGTCGGTGATGCTGACGATCGTGTTGTTGAAGCTGGCCTGCACGTGGGCGATGCCCTGCGTGATGTTCTTCGCGCCCTTGGCCTTGACGACCTTGATGGGCTCGAGAGTGTCGTCGAGCGAAATGCTGATGGGCGCGGGCGCCGCGGCCGCGGCGGCCTCATCCTTTTTCTTCGAAGTTTTCTTCGGGGCCTTTGGCTTCGCCTCGGTGGCAGCGGCAGCGACAGGAGCGGCCGCCTCAGCGACGGGCGCGGGTGCTTCGGCTGCGGGTGCCGGTGCGGCGGCCTCTACGGGTGCGGCCGGGGTCTCGGCGGCGGGAGCAGCGGCGGCTTTCTTGGCCTTGGGAGCCTTCTTCGGCGCGTCTTCAGGCGCGGCCGGAGTTGTGGGATTCTCTTCTTCGGACATGATTCGTTATCGGTTTAGACCTTGCCGGCCTTGGCGTTCGGGTTGCGCTGCACACCGACCGTCTTGCGGGGGCCTTTGCGAGTGCGGGCGTTTGTGGAAGTGCGCTGGCCGCGCACGGGAAGACCGCGGCGGTGGCGGATGCCACGGTAGCAATTGATGGCCTGCAGGCGCTTCAAGTTGCCTTGCAGTTCGCGACGCAGATCGCCCTCGATGACGATGCGGCATTCGCCGATCGCATGGACGATGGCGCCGAGCTGCTCGGGCGAGAGCTCCTTGGCGCGGGTGTTCGGATCAATGTTGGCGCGGTCGAGGACGCGTTTCGCGTTCTTCGGACCGATGCCGTAGATGTAGGGCAGCGACGCTTCGATGCGTTTGTCGCCGGGGATATCAACTCCAAGTAAACGGGGCATGTGATGTGGTGGATTTTAGATTTTAGGTTTTCGATTTACGATTTTGGAGGCCAGCCGCCGGGGATTTCGTGCTTGGGCAGCTACGCTCCAAATGCAAAACCCAAAATCCAAAATCTAAAATGGTTTCAGCCTTGTTTCTGCTTGTGACGCGGGTTCTTGCAAATCACGCGGACGACGTTCTGTCGTTTCACGATCTTGCAGCTTTCGCAAAGCCGTTTGACGGATGCTCGGACTTTCATTGGTTTCTATTTCGATCTGTAGGTAATTCGGCCTTTGGTAAGGTCATAAGGAGACATTTCGACCCGGACGGTATCGCCTGGGAGAATGCGGATGAAGTGCAACCGCATTTTGCCGGAAATGTGAGCGAGTATGCGATGCCCGTTTCCCAGTTCGACGCGGAACATGGTATTGGGCAACAACTCGACGACCTTACCCTCTACTTCAATAGCGTCTTTCTTCTCCATGTCAACACTTCTGGTTCGGCCTTGGTCACGAGCACAGTATGCTCAAAATGGGCGGAGGGCAGGCCGTCGCGGGTGACGACGGTCCACTTGTCCTCGAGAAGGCGAACTTCCGCGCGGCCCATGTTCACCATGGGCTCGATGGCGAGGGTCATGCCGGGTTTCAATTTCGGGCCGCTGCCGCGCTTGCCGTAGTTCGGCACCTGCGGCTCCTCGTGCAATTTCCGGCCAACGCCGTGGCCGACGAATTCGCGCACCACGCTGTAGCCGTGGCGTATGACATTTTCCTCGATGCTGGCGCAAAGATCGCCGAGGCGGCGGCCCGCGACGGCAAACTCGAGCGCGCTGTTCAACGTCTCCTCGGTCACACGCAGCAGGCGCTCGACCTCGGGCTCGACAATTCCCACGGGCACGGTGAGTGCGGTGTCGCCGATCCAGCCATCAAGATTCACGCCGCAATCGAGCGACACAATGTCGCCGTAGGCAATTTTGCGCGGGCCGCCAATGCCGTGCACGACCTCCTCGTTGATCGAAATGCAGATCTGACCCGAATATTTCCGGTAGCCGAAAAAAGCGCTCTTCGCTCCGGCTTCCGCGATCAACTCGCCGGCGCGGCGGTCCAGTTCGCCGGTCGTCACGCCGGGCGCGACCAGGTCGGCAATCTCATTGAGCACGCGGCTGGCGAGGTCGCCGGCGGCGCGCATTTTTTCGATCTGCGCGGGCGTCTTGATCGGGATCATGCCGGCACGGCCTCCTCGATGGATTCGCAGAGTTTTTGGAAAACGGCTTCGCGTCCGGTGGCGGCATCAATCTCGATGATCTGGCCGTTCGCGCGGTAAAAATCAACCACCGGCGCGGTGTGCGTGCGGTGCTGCTCGAGGCGCTCCTCGAGGGCCTGCGGCGTGTCGTCGCGGCGACGGACAAGCGGCTCGCCGCACGACGGGCAGGCATTGCCCTCGCGGACGTGGTGAAGTTTTTCGCTGAAGCTTGCGCCGCACTGCGAGCAGGTGATGCGGCTGGCCACGCGCTCGCGGATCGCATCGTCGGAAAGTGCGAGGTGGAACACGGCGTCCAGCGGTTCGTCGAATGCGCGCGCCTGGCCGATCGTGCGCGGGAATCCATCGAGCACGAATCCCTCGCCGCCGTGCGCAGCGAGCCATTGGCGCACGACGTTCATTGCGATCTCGTCGGGAAACAACATTCCGCGGGAAGTCCACGCATCCGCCTCGCGACCGAGTTCGGTGCCGCGTGCGCGCTCCTCGCGCAGCAACGCGCCAGTCGAGGCGTGGGGCAGTTTGTATTTCGCAGCGAGCATTTCCGCCTGGGTTCCCTTGCCGGAGGCAGGTGGCCCCAGCAGAACGATCCTGCGCTTCAAAACTACTTGTGGCCCGTGCCCAGCAGGATCGAAACACCCGCGATGACCAATACGGCCAGCGCGACGTAGATCCAGATGAGCGAAGACTCACCGACGAGATTCCCGCCGCCGACACGCAGGCGCGTATCGCGCGCACCGCGGATGCGGCCCTTGCGCAGGAATCCGTCGTAATGCCTCTGGAGCAGATGCGTTTCGACCTGTCGCATCGTATCAAGCACGACGCCGACGATGATGAGAAGGCCGGTGCCTCCGAAAAACTGCGCCGTCATGTAGGGCACCTGGAGCTGTCGCGTGAGAAGCTGCGGCAGCACCGCGATGATGGTGAGGAAGATGGCTCCGGCGAAGGTGAGCCGGGTCATTGTATAATCGAGGAAGTCGGCCGTCGGCTTGCCGGGGCGCACGCCGGGGATGAACCCGCCATATTTCTTGAGGTCGTCCGCGATCTGCGAGGGCTGGAATTGCGTCGAGACCCAGAAATAGCTGAAGAAGAAAATCATCACCGCATAGCACGCGTAGTGCGGCCAGCCGGAGGTGAGCGCCTGCGCGATATCCTGCGCGTATTTGTTACCCGGGAAGGCCATCGTCGCGATGGTGGACGGGAAGAGCAGCAGCGCCTGCGCGAAGATAATGGGCATGACGCCGGCGTAGTTCACCTTGAGCGGCATGTATTGCGTCTGGCCGCCATAGACTTTGCGACCGACGACGCGCTTGGCGTATTGAATGGCGATTTTTCGTTGCGCCTGCGTGACGGCAATGACCGCCGCGATCACAAAAATGAGGAATGCCACCATGAGCACAAGGATCACGGGATTCAGCGTCGTGCCGGGTTCGGCGTCCGAGCTGGGCACGAAGGTGTGCCATGCCTGGTTCAGGCCCGCGGGAAGCTGTGCGAGAATGCCGACGGTGATGATCAACGACACGCCGTTGCCCACGCCGCGTTCGGTGATCTGGTCGCCGAGCCACATGAGGAAGAGCGTTCCGGCCGTCATCGTCGCAATGGTGATGAGCCAGAAACTCGGACCAGGCACCGGCACGAGATCCATGTGCATGCGCGCGATGGTGTCCGTGATGCCGCTGAGGAACGGATTCGACGCCGGTTTCTCGAGCGAGATTGCGAGCAGATAGCCCTGGAAAATGCAAAGACCCAGCGTGGTGTAGCGGGTGTATTGCATGATCTTCTGGCGGCCGCCGTCCTCACGCGCCAGCTTGCCGAGCCGCGGCACGACCGCGGTGAGAAGCTGAAGCATGATCGAGGCGCTGATGTAAGGCATGATGCCCAGCGAGAAGATCGCCGCGTGGCTGAGTGCGCCACCGCTGAAGAGATTGAACAATGCCGCGACGCCGCCCGCCGACTGCTTGTCCGCCACGTCCATGAACCACTGGCGGAGCACCTCGGAGTTGACGCCGGGAGTGGTGATGGCCGAACCGATGCGGATGATGACGATCATCGCGAGCGTGAAAAGCACGCGCGAACGCAGCTCGGGGATTTTGAAGATGTTGGTAAAGGCGGAGATCATGAAAAACGACGAGTGGGGAAAAGGGAGAATGGGCGAACGGGTGAGCGGTGGGGAGCGAAATCTCGCCCCTTCAACCGGTCATCCATTCGCCCATTCAGCAGAATCATGCGGACGGCGGGAATGGCAAATTACGCAGCCTTGACCGCCGGCTTTCTCGCGGACGCGACTGGCTTTTTCTCGCGGATCGAAATCTTGCCGCCGGCCTTCTCGATTTTTTCGCGGGCGGAGTCGGTGATGTGGTCAATCTCGAGCGTGAGTTTCTTGCTGAGTTCGCCACGGCCGAGGACCTTCACGCCGGCGACTTTGCCGCGGATGAGGCCGCTCTCGCGGAGCGCCGCTTCGTTCACGGCCGCGCCCTCGGAGAATTTCTTCTCGAGGTCATCGAGGTTGACGATGCCGAACACGGTCTTGAATTGCTTGTTGTTGAACCCGCGCTTGGGCAGGCGGCGGATGAGCGGCATCTGGCCGCCCTCGAAGCCGAGGCGAAGGGAGCCGCCGGAGCGGGCCTTCTGGCCTTTGTGGCCCTTGCCGGAGGTCTTGCCCTTGCCGGAGCTTTCACCCTGGCCGAGGCGCTTGCGGCGCTTTTTCGAACCGGGATTGGGAGCGAGTGTGTGAAGTCTCATGGAATTTCGATTTAGGCAGCGGCGACGGGCTCGGCGACCGGGGCCGGCGCGGGCGCGACGGCGGGACGAATGGCCTTGCCGCGGATTTTCATGATGACGTCGCGCTGGCGCAGGCCGCTGAGGGCCTTGATGGTCGCCTTGACGACGTTGGCGTGATTGCTGGAGCCGAGCGATTTCGCGAGCACGTCGCGAATGCCGACCGCTTCGATGACGGCGCGGACGCCGCCGCCGGCGATGACGCCGGTGCCGGGCGATGCCGGGCGGAGCAGCACGCGGCCGCCGCCGAACTCGCCGGTGACCTCGTGCGGGATCGTGTTTTCACGAACCGAGATGAGGACCATCTTCTTTTTCGCGGACTCGGAAGCCTTGCGGATCGCCTCGGAGACCTCGTTGGCCTTGCCGAAGCCGTAACCGACGCGACCTTTTTTGTCGCCGGTCACGATGAGCGCGCTGAAGCTGAAGCGGCGACCGCCCTTGACGACCTTGGCGCAACGGTTGATGAAGACGACCTTCTCGACGATGTCGGATTTCGGCTCGTCGGAGGAAGGACCGCGGCTGCCACGGCGATCTCTGCCGCCACGATTGTTACTGCTGTTGTTGGGAGCGGCCATATTAGAATTCAAGTCCCGCCTCGCGGGCTGCGTCGGCGAGGGCTTTCACCTTGCCATGGTATTTGTTGCCGCCACGATCGAAGACGACCTTGCGGATTTTTTTTGCGGCGCCGCGCTCGGCGACGAGTTTGCCGACCGCGGTCGCATTCGCGACGTTGGCACCGGCTTTGAGATCCTTCTCGGTCGTGTTGGCCGAAACGATCGTCTTGCCCGACTGATCGTCAATGACCTGTGCGGTGATGTGCTGGCCCGAGAAGTGGACCGCGAGGCGCGGGCGCTCCGTCGTGCCGGAAACTTTTTTGCGCACCCGCGTATGCCGCATCTTGCGCAGTTTAGTATTTGCCATATTGCGTGATTTTTCGGGTGGTTACTGGACGGTTTTGCCTTCCTTGCGGCGGACTTGCTCGCCGGCGTAGCGGATGCCTTTGCCCTTGTAGGGTTCCGGCGGGTAATAGGCGCGAATGTTCGCGGCGGCCTGTCCGACGATCTGCCGGTCAATGCCCTCGACGCTGATCTTGGTGTTTTCCGTGACGGTCACCTTGATCTCGGCGGGAATGTCGAACAGCACGGGATGCGATTTGCCGATCGAAAGATTCAATTGCTTGCCCTGGACCGCGGCCTTGAAGCCGACGCCCTGGATCTCGAGGTCGCGCTTGAAGCCCTGCGACACGCCGGTGACCATGTTGTTCACAAGCGCGCGGCTGAGGCCGTGCATGGCGCGGGCCGAGCGGCTCTCATTCTCCGCGGAGAACGTGACGCTCTTTTCCTCGACCTTCGCGACGATGCCCTTGGGCAGCGTCCACTCGAGCTTGCCTTTCGGGCCTTCGACGACGACG
This sequence comes from Chthoniobacterales bacterium, assembly GCA_050737475.1. GTDB lineage: Bacteria > Verrucomicrobiota > Verrucomicrobiia > Chthoniobacterales > JAATET01 > JAATET01. The sequence continues at coordinate 3,900 of JBOHXO010000621.1, read as the reverse complement.
GCGCCGTTGCCGGCGACACTGACCTTCACCTTGTCGGGAAGGGCGATTTCTTTTTTGCCAATACGGGACATTTTTCGATCCTCCTCGTAATTACCAGACGTAGGCGAGCAGCTCGCCGCCGACTTTCTTGCGTTTGGCTTCCTGGCCGGTCATCACTCCGCTCGAGGTCGAGAGGATGGCGATGCCCATGCCGCCGAGCACGCGCGGGATTTCATCGAAGCCGACATACTTGCGCAGGCCCGGCTTGCTGACGCGCTTGAGTCCGGCGATGGCAGCGGCCTTGTTGACGAATTTGTTTTCGACGTGGAGCACCGGGAATTTGCCGGTGGTGTCGAGTTCGTAGTCGGCGATGTAGCCTTCGCGCTTGAGAATGCGCACGAGGTCGCCCTTCATTTTGGAATAAGGGACGTCGAATTTCGGCTTGTTGACGGCGGCGGCGTTGCGCAGCCGGGTCAGCAAGTCGGCGATTGGGTCTGATACGGTCATGGTATTTGTGGTCGGGTCGAGCCGCGGTCCCGGTGAACTGCCCGGGAACCTCGTTAGACGCTGGCTTTAGGCCGCCACCTCGGGTTCGGGTTTCTTGATTTCGGGTTTCTTTTTGTCGGAGAAAGGCATGCCCAGCTCGGCGAGAAGCGTCTTGGCCTCGGCGTCGGTCGCTGCGGTGGTGACGATGGTGATGTCGAAGCCGATGTTGCGCTTGATGCGGTCGAGCTCGACTTCGGGGAAGATGGATTGGTCGGTGACGCCGAGCGTGTAGTTGCCGTTGCCGTCGAAGGATTTCGGCGACACGCCGCGGAAGTCGCGAATGCGCGGGAGCGACATCTTGATGAGGCGCTCGAGGAATTCATACATCGCGCGGCCGCGGAGCGTAACCTTGGCGCCGATGGCCTGATACTGGCGGAGCTTGAAGTTCGCGATGCTTTTCTTCGAGATCGTCTCGATGGGCTTTTGGCCGGTGACGAGGGCGATTTCGGCCTTCGCGATTTCGAGGGCTTCCTTGACGTCGCTCTGCGAACCGATCGAGGTGTTCACGACGACTTTCGTGAGCCGCGGGATTGCGTTTACGTTCTTGTAACCGTGCTTTTCCTTGAGCGCGGGAATAACGCGCTCGCGGTATTCGGTCAGGAGTTCTGGTGCTTGCGTGGACATGGCTTTGGTTTGGAACACCAGCAGGTGTTAAGCGGCCTTTTTCTTCGACGGTTTTTTGGCCGTCGGGGCCTTGACCTCACTGATTTTGACGTTGGAAATGTGGATGGGGCCTTCGCGCTCGATGATGGCGCCGTTCGGCTGGTCCTGGCTCTTTTTCTGATGCTTCTTGATCATCCGGACGCCCTCGATGATCACCTGCGCCTTCGCGCTGCGGATCTCGAGCACCTTGCCGGTGGAGCCTTTGTGGTTGCCGGAGATCACCTGGACGGTGTCGCCGCGCTTGACGTGGAAAGTGGTGGCCATGGGTTTAGAGCACCTCCGGGGCGAGCGAGACGATCTTCATGAAGTTCTTCTCGCGGAGTTCACGGGCGACGGGTCCGAAGACGCGGGTGCCCTTGGGGTTCTGGTCCTTGTCAATGATGACGATGGCGTTGTTGTCGAAGCGCAGGACGGAGCCGTCGGCGCGCTTGACGGGATGCTTGGTGCGCACGATGACGGCGCGGACGACCTCGCCTTTTTTCACGGAGCCGCCAGTGGAGGCTTCCTTGACGTTGGCGGTGATGATGTCGCCGATGTGGGCGGTGGCGGTTCTCTTGCCGATGACGCCGATCATCGTCGCCATGCGGGCGCCGGTGTTGTCGGCGACATCGAGTCGGGAGCGAATCTGAATCATGGTGACGAAATGGGTTAGTGTTTGAGGACTTCGACGAGGCGCCAGCGCTTGAGCTTGCTCAACGGGCGGGTCTCCGCGATGGAGACCTGATCGCCGATCTTGGCTTCGTTCTTCTCGTCGTGGACGTGGAATTTCGAGACCTGCTTGACGATTTTGCCGAACTTCGCGTGGGGCACGCGGTTGATGGTCTTCACGATGATGGTCTTGTCCATCTTGTCGGAAATGACCTCGCCGACGCGGGTCTTGCGCAGGCCGCGGGCTTTCGTTTCGGGAGTGGTGGTGGCGGTTTCGCTCATGGTCTTACTTGGCGGCCGCGGGCTTCGACTTCTCGGTGATCGCGGACGAAATGCGCGCGATGTCGCGGCGGATGGTTTTCAAAAGATGCGGTTTTTCGAGCTGTCCGCCCTGCTGCTGGATGCGCAGGTTGAACGCCTCGTGCTCGAGCTCGTTCTTGCGTGAGCTGAGTTCCTTGATGGTCAATTCGCGGGCTTCCTGGATTTTCATGGCGGTGCGTTAGGCGGCTGCGTGGCGGCGGGAGAGGAAGCGGGTGCGGACGGGCAGCTTGTCGGCTGCGAGGCGCAGGCATTCCTTGGCGACGGTCTCGGTGACACCGCCGAGCTCGAACAGGACGTTGCCGGGGCGAACCGTGGCAACCCAGTATTCGGGCTGGCCCTTGCCTTTACCCATTCGGGTTTCCGGCGGGCGGGCGGTGACGGATTTGTCGGGGAAAATGCGGATCCACAATTTTCCTTTGCGCTTCATGTTGCGGTTCATCGCGACACGGGCGGCTTCGATCTGGGTGTTGGTGATCCAGGCGCGCTCCAGGGTCTGGAGGCCGAATTCACCGAAATCAATGGAGAGCATGCGCGAGGCATTTCCCTTGCGGCTTCCCCGCTGGGATTTGCGAAACTTCACGCGTTTGGGCATCAATGGCATGGGGTGTTCTCCTTGAAATTAGCTGGCGGCACCGGCCGGCTCGGGCGCCGGGGTGACGGGTTGTGGCTCGTTTTCGACTTTTTCCGGCGGCTTGGTGATCCAGCATTTCACGCCGATCTTGCCGGCGGTCGTGTCGGATTCCGCAAAGCCGTAGTCAATCGGCTCGCGCAGGGTGTGAAGCGGGACGGAGCCTTCGCGATACCATTCCGTGCGGGCGATTTCCGAACCGCCGAGGCGGCCGGAGACGCGGACCTTGATGCCCTTGGCACCCATGTCCATCGCGGTCTGGACGGCGCGCTTGATGGCGCGGCGGAAGGAGATGCGGCGCTCGAGCTGGCCGGCGACGCTCTCGGCAACGAGCTGCGCGTCGGTCTCGGGCTTCTTGATCTCGACGATGTCAATCTTGACCTGCTTGCCGTCGGCGAGCTTCGAGAGCTCGGCGGTCATGCTCTCGATCTCGGAGCCCTTGCGGCCGATCACGACGCCCGGGCGGGCGGTGAAGATGGTGACGCGCACGGTGTTCCATGCGCGCTCGATGAGGATTTTGGAAACCGCGGCGGCCTTGAGCTTGCGCTTGAGGTGCGTGCGGATGCGCATGTCCACGAGAAGGTATTCGGCGAGCTCCTTCTTCGAGGCATACCACTTCGAGCGCCAGTCGCGGTTGACTGGCAGGCGGAATCCGATTGGATTGACTTTCTGTCCCATGGTTATTCTTTGGTTTCGGTCGTCTCAGCAACCGGAGCGGCCTCAGTGGCGGGCGCTTTTTCTGTCTTTTCAGCCTTGGGCTTGGAGGCCTTTTTCGCCTTGCCCGCGGTTTTCTTTTTCGTCTCGCGACGCTTGATCTCAATCTCGTCGGTGAGCGTGATCTTGATGTGGCTCGTGCGCTTGCGGATCGGGCCCGCGCTGCCGCGAGCCTTCGGAACGAAGCGTTTCATCGTCGGCCCCTCGCCCACGATGGCTTCCTGCACGACGAGATTCTCGACACGCAGGTTGTTGTTGTTCTCCGCGTTCGCGATGGCGCTCTTCAGCGTCTTGATGATCATCGTGGCTGCCTTCTTCGGGGTGAAGCGGAGCACGCTGAGCGCATCGGTGGCGGGAAGCCCCTGGATCTCGCGAGTGACTTCCCGGGCCTTGAAGGCCGA
>JBOHXO010000620.1:0-1750 GCA_050737475.1 Chthoniobacterales bacterium | reverse complement strand
GGGAGAGGGGACTGCTCTCCGCGCCGTGAATCCAGCACGCGCCCATGTCAAGCGTGGCGCCGCGCATTTGCCTGTCGCTCCAGATGCGCCCGCCGAGCCGTTCGCGCCCCTCGAGCACGATCACCTTCAAGCCGTGCCGCGCGAGGCGCTGCGCCGCCGCGATGCCGGACATGCCCGCACCGATGACAATGACCTCCGCCCTGTTCCCGCCGCCGGTAGCACCGAAGAGATTCCCCAGCGGCTGCGCCGTGAGCGCACCCGCAGAGCCGGCCAGCGCCAGCCGGAGGAAGTCACGGCGTGGCATTTGCAAAATTTTATTGTCCGTTTCCGACATCGATAACGGTTTCCCTGCCCTGTAATTTATGGGCAACCGCAACATATGTGCGATTCGAAACGATGAAACGCCTGAATTGTTCTGCCTTCTACGGCGACCTACTTTTGCGCCGCGATTTTTTCCCGGAGTTTGTCCACGGACTGAGTCGGGGCCTCGTATTTTTTCACCAGGGCTTTGCGGCGCGCGTTTTCGTATTCGTAGAATGAGTTCGTTCCGGGAACCTGCGTGCTGAGGATGAGCGTCCCCATGTGAGTGGAGTTCAGAATCGCCTCGGCCTTCGCGGAATTGCGCTGCATCAACGCCTGCGAAGCGGCCTGCGTCGTCTGCGACGCCAGGTCCAGGCGCAGCGCGGTCACCTCCGTTTCCAGCCATGGCTGCAAATACTCGACCTGCGCCGTGTGATGGCCGCCGGGAATCGCAAAGATGTCCTTTTTTCCCTTGCCCAAAATCGGCGCGCGTTTGGCATCGGGGCCCAGCAATTCGCTTTCGCTGGCGGCCACCACATGCAGCGTTTTTTTCCGGGCATCCGGCTGCACTGGCGTGGAAGCCAGCACGAGCAACGCGACTTTCGCGGACCACTTGTTCGCCAGTTGGGCCGCGATGGGGCCGCCCGCCGAGGCGCCGCCGACGACGATCAACGAGGACGTGGTGTGAAATTGTTTTTCGATTTCGGGAACGAGCTGCTCCAGCGCGCGGATCACCCCGGCCTCCGGCACTTTTCCCGGGTCCGCGAACCACGGCATCTGCGGCACGATCAATATCAGGTCCATCGTCTGCGCCACCGTCGCCAGCGACTGTTGATACATTTCGATGCTGTCGTTCTTCCCGCCGAAGAAAACGAAAATGCCGGCCGGGCCATGATCGCCCGCGAGGTCCGGTGGAACAAAAAGTGCGAAATTCACGTCCTTGCGAACCACGGTGGAGAGTCCGGTGGCAATCGGCTGTTCGCCGGCGGCGCGCAACGACGAGGTCGCGAGCAAACAGCCGGCGGCGGTAACAAGAGCGCGGTGGGGGAACCGGATCACAAGTTGCAAAAGTCTTTGAACGGTTCCCTCCGATTCGTCAAGACGCCGCGCAAAATGCGCTTGGTCGGGGAAGCTTCATCGCGGATAACGAGCGTTCACTTTTCATGAAACCCTCAGCCTTCGCCGCCGCCGCCTGCACGGCATTTCTCGCCGCAGGAAGCTTCGCCGCGTCACCCGAAAAAATGAGCGTCAACGTCGCCCCTTACGGTTCCACCGAGGATGGAATCCCCGTCCAAATCTACACGCTGCGCAACACGCACGGCATGGAAATGCAGATCATCAACTACGGCGCGCGCATCACCTCGATCAAGGTCCCCGACCGCAACGGAAAATTCGCCGAGGTCACGCTCGGCTACGACAACCTCGAAGGCTGGCTCGGCGACCTGTCGTT
>JBOHXO010000619.1:0-1626 GCA_050737475.1 Chthoniobacterales bacterium | reverse complement strand
CCTTCGCACCGGAAGGCTTTCAGAAAACGGAAATCGACGACATCGTGCGCAACTCGATCACCTTCGACCGCATCAAGCAGCTCCTCGACACCGCGCCCGCCGTGAACGAGGCGGATATCGCGCACATCGGCCGCGGCTTCCAGCCCGTGAGCGGCGTCGCCATCCTCTTCGATCGCGCGGAATATCTCAAAAACGCAGCGCCCACCGAGGCGCAGGTCGCCGACTACTTCAAGACCAACTCCGCAAACTTCGTCACGCCCGAGTATCGCACTGCGAAATTCGTGCGCTTCCCGCTTCCCGCCGATCTCGCCAAGCTCGAGGGCAAGGCGAAGACGGACGCGCAGTTGAAAGCCGCCACCGCGACCGAGAACTTCGCGACGAAGGCCGTGGAAATCGGATTCGACAAGGCCGCGCAGGCCGCCGGCCTCAAGGTCGAGACGACGCTGCCCTTCGATGCAAGAGGCAACATCAAGCCCACGCCGGGCATTGACACCGCAAACGCCGCCGCCACCACGCCGACGCAGCTCCTGGCGCCGGCCGTTTTCGCGCTTTCGAAGGCAGATCCCGTCAGCCGTATCATCGAGAGTCCCACCGCCGAGAGCCCCAATGAATTCATCGTTGCCGACCTCGGCGACATCACGAAGTCGCGGCCCATGACGCTCGACGAAGTGCGCCCGCAGATCGTGCAGGGATTGACCGATGAGGCCGCCGCCGCCGCGCTCGAAAAAGGCGTCGAGAAAACGCTCACCGCGCTCCGCGCCGCGCTCAAGTCCGGCAAGCCCTTCGCCGAGGCCGCGAAAGGCCTCAAGACAAAGCCATTCATCAACGTCTCTCTCACCGACGAAAAAGCCCCGCGCGAGGAAATGGGCTACGCGTTCGCCACCGCGCTCCTCGAACAAAACGAAATCAGCGGTTTCCGCATGCAGCCCGAAGGCGGCTACGTCGTCTGGCTCGAAAAACGGCTGCCCGTTGACCAGAAAAAATTCAACGAGCAGCGCGATCAATACGTCACCTCGATGCTCGACCAGCGCCGGGAACTGCTGTGGCGCGACTGGATCGCGAAGGCGCAGCAATCCGCCGCCATCAAGTTCGCCGAGAACGGCCGCGGCTAGGCGCGCGCGATGAGCGAAGTGCCGCCGGAGATCGAGGCGTTGTTCGACGATGCCAGCGGCGACATCGCGATCGGGGAGCTCGACGCAGCCGTCGAAAAATACCGCCGCTGCATCGAGGCCGTGCCGGATTACTTCGACGCATGGCACGCGCTCGGCATGTCCCTGATGAAGACGGGGCATTTTCCCGAGGCCATCGAGGCGGGATTGAAGACCACGGAGCTGCGCCCGAACGACCAGCTCGCATGGTCGAGTCTTTCGCTCTTCTACGTCCGCGCAAACATGATCAAGGAAGCCGAAGCCGCCGGCGTGAAGGCACGGATTCTTTCGTGGGGCGGGAAGATCAAAAAAGAAGGAATGGGGGAAGGGGAGAATGGGGGAAAGGGCGATGGCTGAGAGCGTGAATGGCTTTCGGGATTTGCGCGTGTATCGGGCGGCAATGGACGCAGCGATGGAATTATTTGAGACGAGCAAGACGTTTCCGAACGAGGAAATATTTTCTCTCACGGACCAGATG
>JBOHXO010000618.1:0-2909 GCA_050737475.1 Chthoniobacterales bacterium | reverse complement strand
CCTTTACCACGGCCGGCACGTTGATTCTCAACAACGCCTCGATTTTCAACAACGCGGGAACGACCAGTGCGACCGCAGGATTCCAGATCAACAATAGCGCGCAGTTCAACAACCAGAGCGGCGGCAGTTTCTCCACGGGCGGGCTCACCTTGGCAAACACCACGTCTATTTCGAACGCCGGCACGATCGCTTTCTCCGGGGCACTTGTCGCGAACGGAACAAATGTGATTACGAATTCGGGAGGCACTTATTCCTCGAATGGGATCACATTGAATGGGACGGCGGGCATTGCCAGCAGCTTCGTTGCATCGGGTGGAACAATGAACGTTACGAGCGATTTGCGCGTTCATAACGGTTCTTTCACCCTCTCGGGAGCCAATGTGACTGCGACTATTGTTGCGTTTGACGACGCCGGTAACAGCTCGGGCCACCTGAATATCAACAGCGGATCCTTGACGATTACTCGCCCGGACTTCGGTATCTTCCGGTCAGGCGGCACGCAGACAGTCAACTTCTCGTTGAATTCAACAGGCAGCTTGAGCTTCACGCAAATCGGAAACGCTGAAAACCTGATCTTCGGCGGTCTGATCACGCTGAACGACATCACCTATACCAATCTGAACTATACGACGGTTTTCAACGTCACGCACCCAACGGGCACGTCTACGTTGATCACGCTGGTAGCTACCGTTCCCGAGCCGTCCACCTACGCGGCGATCATCGGCGCGGCATGCTTCGGCTTGATTGCTCTCCGCCGTCGCAGGATGGCGCGCGTCAGCTAAAGCCTGTTTGAGTCAAATTTCGAAAAGGCCCGTCCGTCTGGATGGGCCTTTTTGATTGGGACAGTTCACACAACGCCATCATTCCCCCCATGAACAAAATCATTGTCACCGGCGTCCTCTGTTTGACGACCGTATTTTCCGCGAGCGCCGTGGACTACACATGGCTCGGCGGCGACGGGCTTTGGAAAAGCACGAGCGGCTGGGATCCTGCAACCGGGGCTTTGGGCCCGGTCCTCACCACGGCTGGCAACACCGCGACGATCAATTCCGGCAGCGTGAGTTGGAGCGGAACGGATTTCGGCGTTCAGGGCAACAACACGCTTACCGTCAATGCGGGTGCGACCTGGATACAAAACACCGGCACGAATTACATCAACATTGGCAATACCAGCGGCGCGACTTTGAATATCGCGGGCGGCACGTTCGATACAAATACCTCCACCGGCTTTTTTACAGGCAGCGGCGCGACTCCCACGGCGATCAACGTCTCCGCAGGTGGCACATTGAAAATTGGCACCACATTTGGACTCGGAGCAGGATCGTCGATCAATATGAGCGGCGGTTCGACAGCCACATTGAAGGGCATCACCATTAATGCGGGCTCCACGCTCGGCCTGAACAATAGCACCATGACGGTTGGTGCCGTGGGTGTTCCCGTCACATTCGCGCCGCAGGCGACCAGCCATATCAACCTTGTCGGGAATTCCACGCTCACCGTTTACAATTCCACGAATGTGACTCTGCCTGCGGACTTCGTGCTGCCGAGCGGCGCGAGCTTCAGCCTTTTGGGCGCGGCGACCACCGAGGTGCAGCCTGCCGGAGGCGTCATCAACGGCGGCTCGTTGAGCATGGCTGGATTGCTGGCATTCCAAGGCGCCCAGGTCATCACATTCTCGGGCGGAAACATCACGATCGGCGCCACGACGAATGAGGGAATCTATTCGAGCGGCGGAATTGGCTACATCAATTTCACGCTCAATTCCACGGGGTCATTGCTTTTCACGGGAGTTGGCAACGGCGAGCAAAATATTTTCCAAAACAGCATTCGCTACAACGGCGCGACCTACACTCTCGCCAACTACCAGAGCGTCTTCACAGTCACGCATCCCACCGCGAGCCAGACGTTGATCACGCTCGCGAGCGTGCCGGAGCCGTCCACGTTTATGTTGATGGGACTCGGGCTGGCTGCATGGCAATGGCGGCGCAGGCGTTCCGTTTGAGTCACCGTCAGTGCCGCAGTCCGTGCAGGCGGGAAACGTGATACGCCCCCATCGCCATTGAGCAAATCGTGAGCAGTGCGAGCAGGTCGAAGCGGTGCGCCTGCCACACCATCGCGCTGATGCCTGCAGCGGTGAGCATGCCGGCGAGATTGGCCAGCGAAGCCACCGCGAGATAGGTCGAGCGCCGCTCGCGCGGCCCCATTTCAAGACCCACGGCGTTCGTGCCCACCTCGCACGCGAAGAAGCCGAAGCCATGGAGGAAAAAAATTGCCTGCCACGCCGGCGCGCCGTGTGCGGTCATCGCCCATGCCGCCATTATCGAAAAAATGACTGCACCCATCGTGAGTGTGACCTTGCTGCCGAAGTGATCGCCGAGCCACGCGGCCAGCAGATTGCCGCACACCGCGCCGCACATTTGCACGATCACAAGCTGGCCGAGGTAGCTGTCCGGCTGATGCAGGACCGAGAGGCAATAAATCGAAAGAAACGGTGTCACCACATACGTGCCGCTCAAAAAAAATCGCGCTGCGAGCAGGCGCAGAAATTGACGGTCCCCGCGCAGCAATCCCGGCACCGATGCGAGATGTCCGGCGAGACTGGGTGCCGGGCCGGGTGGCGGGCGATTTTCGTGGGGTTCGCGCACGAGGATGAATGCGATGAGCGAACCGAGCAGCATCGCGAACGCGCAAAAGTGAAGCACCGCGTAGCCGGTGGTATTCGGCCAGAGGGTGAGCACGCGGCGGATGGTTTCACCCGCGAGGATGCCGATGGCGCAGTTGATCGCAAAGCGAATCGCGAAGAGCGAGTGGCGGCGCTTCGGCGGCACGCATTTGGTGATGAGTTGCTGCCATGCGGTGACGCCGATGCCGCCGAAAATTCCGGAGATCAATGGCACGGACGCCACGAT
>JBOHXO010000617.1:0-5035 GCA_050737475.1 Chthoniobacterales bacterium | reverse complement strand
GCATCAAACGGGGTCGTGCAGCCGGCCACCGATGCCGCCGTCAATGTGCAGGCAGGCTCCGGTGATGAACGCGGCATCCGGCGAGGCAAGAAACAGCGCCGTCTTGGCAACTTCCCAGGGCTGTGCGATGCGCTCGAGGGGATGCTTCTTCGCAAGCTCGTCGAACTCCCGCGACTTCCCCTCGAAACCGGCGAGAAGCATCGGCGTGGCGGTGGCGGCGGGGCTGATGGCATTCACGCGCACACGCGGCCCGAGGTCCACCGCCATCGAACGGGTGAGCCCCACGAGCGCGGCCTTGCTCGTGGCGTAGCAGACGAAAGCGGGCTTCGTGGCGACGGCGTGGATGCTTGCGATATTGATCACCGAGCCTTTCGCGCGCTCGATGTCGGACAGGAACATCTGAGCGAGGAGAAATGGCGCGACGAGATTTGTCTGCAGGGTCTCATCCCAATCCGCGATGCGGATGTCGTCGGTGCGGTTGAGTATCTGCGCGGCGGCATTGTTCACGAGTACGTGCAGGCCGTCCGGTCCGAGCAGTTTTTGGACGGACTTCGCCACCTCCGCACGCACCTCGTCGCTGCGGTAAAGATCGCGCACGTCGAGCTTGAGAAACTCGTCGCAGGCGCAATCCCCGTCGTTCCGGTCGGTCGCGATCACGAAATATCCCGCACGCCGGAACTCCTCGCACAACGCGACGCCGATGCCGCCCAGCGCGCCGGTGATGAGTGCGGTGCGGCGGCTCATAACGCGGGCATGGGCTGGTGCAGGAAGCCGTGCAGCAGTTCGATGGCCCGCTCACTCGTGCGCACGACGGCATCGCTTGTATTCGAGCCGTTGTGGGAGCCGAAAAGGCATTGCTTGAATCCGCGCAGTGGGGAATCCGCCGGCAGCGGCTCCACCTCGAAAACATCCAGCGCCGCGCTGTGGACCTTGCCGCTGGCAATCGCCTGCGCGAGAGCGGCCTCGTCAATGAGCGGACCGCGCGCGACGTTCACGACACGCACGCCGGGTTTGGCGCGATCGAGTTCCTTCGTGCCGAGCATGTGGCGGTTCGCGGGCGTGAGCGCGCAGGTGAAAACGAGAAAGTCCCCTTCCTCGATGCGCTCGGGCCAGACGGCGCTCTCGACGGCCTCGAGGCCGGGTGTGGATTGAAAAAACGGATCGTATGCGACGACTTTCATTTCGCTGGCGAGCAGGCGGCGTGCGGTGTTGCGGCCGATGTCGCCAAACCCGGCGAGGCAGACTGTTTTGCCGGCGAGCGAAATGCCCGCGGGCTTCGGCCAGTCTCCATTTCGGATTCCTTCGTGCACGGCGAAAAGCTCGCGGGCGAGCGCGATGACATAGCCCATCGCCATGTCGGCGACCTCGCGACCGAACATGCCGGGCGTGTTTGCGATCGGAATGCCGAGGCGCTTGCATGCCGCGAAATCCACATTGTCCACGCCGACGCCCCATTTCACGGCGGCCTTGAGACGGCCGCGCTTCCCGGCCTCGAACACCGCGGCGGTCGCGGGATCGTCGCCGATGATCCAGCCGTCGTGCTCCGGCACGAGCGCGATCAATTCGTCCTCGGGCAGGACCTGCGGGACGCTCGGCGTGACCAGCTCGTAGCCGAGCGCGTGGAATCGCCCGCGAAAGCGGTCAATCGCGCGGAGCATCGGCGGGCAGGTGACGAGGATTTTCAATCCGGTGGAAGGGTTAAAGGGGTGAAGAGGCCTGCACCTTTCTACGCTTCAACTCCTCCCCTCTTCAACTCTTCAACGTCGTCGCCAGCTTTTCCGCGATGTCCCAGCCTTCCTGGTCGTCAATATCCGCGGACTCGATGCGCGGCGTCTCGAACATGATCGGCTTCGCGCCGATGCGGGCGTTTGCGCGCTCAAAACCTTCGCGATTGAAAATGTAGAGGTTGGAATTTTCCTCGAACCACGGCTCGAGATCCTGCGTGCGGAGGAGGACATTCGGGTCGTGGTTCACCGGCGAGCCGTCCTCGCGATAAAAGCGCGTCTGGAAGCGATTGACCGTGAAAAGACTGTCGCAACTTCCGGCCGCGACGCCCGCGTTGTAGGCCGCCAGCGCGCGGCGGATCGAATCGGCGCCGAGCAGCGGATTCGTGGTGTGCGTCATGAGGTAGGCGGACGCGCTCACGTTTTCGATATCGTCGGCGAGCACAAGGTTCATGCTCACGAAATCGCCGCAGATTTCCGGCTTGCGGTCGCGCACGATCACGCGATTGGTGGAGACGAGGCCATTCTGCGCAAGGATGTCGCGCGCGTCGGTGTTGATGATGACGGCGTCTATTTCGTCGAGACTGAGCAATGTGTCGAGAATCCAGCGGAAGAGCGGCTTGCCGGCGAACGGGCGGAAATTTTTTCCGCTCACGCGCGCGCTGTGCGCTTTCATAGGAAGGAGGGCTACGGTCTGGAAATCAGGCATTGGGTGGCTGGCTGGAGCCGAGCAGTTTCAGCGCGCCGGCCTGCATGACTTCAAGCGAAAAAGGCGGTGTCTCGAGATTGTAGAGCAATTCGATCTCGGCGGGATGCACGCGATTCGGCGCAAACATGTCCCAATGAATCGGGATGAGCGTGCGCACGCCGAGATCGGCCGCCATGCGGAAGGCTTCGCGCACGGTCATGTTGCCGACGATGCCGTCGCGGTCGCGGTAGAAATTGCGCTCGTTGACGGGCAGCAGCGCGTAATCAATGCGCTCGCCGGCGAGGCTCGCAAAAATTTCCGGATGCGGGATGGTGTCGCCCGCGTGGTAGAGCGTGATTCCATCGGCGCGCAGCAGCCATCCGATGGAGCGGGGCTCGCCGGCGGCGTTGCGCTCGAGTTCGAGGTGGGCGGCGGGAATGGCGCGGACTTCGAGGCCGGGCGCGAGCAGGTTCCATTCGGCGGGCGGCGCGCTGATTTCGTGACGGCCGAGGCCCCATTCGACGAGCAGGGCGCGGCATTCATACGGCGCAAAAAAATCCGCGGCAGGCGACGCTGCGGCCAGCGGCCCGAGTGTCTGCGGGTCGGTGTGGTCGAGGTGCGCGTGGGTGAGCAGCACGAAGTCGAGCGGAGCGAGCTGCGCGGGCGTGACGACGACGGGAACCTGGCGGGCGTTCTGCGCGCCGAATTTTTCCGCGACCGAGTCGGAGAGATACGGATCAATGACGAGGCGTTTTCCGGCGGCGTGGATGAGAAACCCGGACTGGCCGAGGAATTGGATTTGCACGGCGGGAGGATCAGGACGCCTCGGCAGTGGGCCGTTGCGCGGGGGGTGCTCCATACCGTTTTTCGAGGAAACGGCTGATGAGCCAGAGGAGGACGAGGACGACGCCGAGAATCGCGAAGCCGGCGGAGTCGTGCCATTTTTCGGTGGCCGCGATGCCGTGGGTCGCACCTTCCCAACTGAGGAAAACCGTGCGGACGATATTCAACAGGAAGGCGATGGCGACTCCGAGCAGCGCGAGGACCACGCGGGCGAAGATTGGCAATTGATACAGCCCGCCGAGAAAAATCGAGGCCATGAGCGTGGATTGAAGCGAGCGAATGCCGCTGCATGCCTCGTTCACGCCAAGAGACGCGCCGCCGGGCAGCCTGATCGTGTTGCCTTCGGCCATCGCCGGGATGTGCGCAAAAACCGTGACGAAGCCGGCGGAGATTTGCGCATTCGTGCGCATCATGCCCTGGACGAGCAGTGTTTCCATTGATGAGGGCCAGGGGATGGCGGTGGCCATGAAAAGAACCGGAAATGCGAAGTGGACCAGCCAGCCGCGGCCGCCGGCGAGGTAGAAAAGGCCAAGGCAGATGGCACCCGCGGAAAGTCCCATGAGCCACACCATGAGACGCCAGTCGCTATTCGCCTCGCTGACGATCCGCACGAACGGATGCGGAAGCGCGAAGAACGCGATAACGAGTATCGGCAACAGCGGATTCTCGGGGGGCGATGCAGGCGGGCAGTTTGCCAGCCGCTCGTAGGCGAGGTAGGCGGCGAGAAAGGGGACGGCCCAGCCGTAGTAATATTGCGCGTTGAGCGACCATTCGATGCTGTAACGCATGCAGGCCGGCAGCCAGATCAAGCCGGCGAGAATGAGCAGCCATCCCGCTGAAATCACGGGAGCGGGCCGAGCGGATGCCGGGGCCTGCGTGGTACCTGTCATGGCCTTACACCAGGGGACGGAGCATTGGCCTCCTGCCGGGAGTCCTGGATGAGCTGGAGGACTTCCTGCGGAAGTGGCTTGTGCTGCTGGGCATCCATCTGGGCTTTCAACTGGTCAAATATGCGTTTGGTTTCGGCGGGATCGGCTCGCATTTTGAGCTGCTTCTGGAGCTCGGTTGTGAGACGAGCCGCCTCCGCGCTCAAGTCTTTTCGCATCGAAAGGATGCGCTCCTTCTCTTCGTCGGATGTGAGTTCTCCCAGGGCGACACCTTTCCAAATCCGGCGCAGGGCCAGTTCCTCGCCGAAAATATTGTTGGCAAAATCCTCGGAGCGCGTGAAGTAATCGAGCGCCTCGGATTTGTGTCCCGCGGCGGCGAGCACGGCGCCCATGTAGATGGCGCGCTGGGGGAGACGGCGGTTTATCTCGGTCATTCGATTCATCACCTCGAGGGCCATCTGCGGCCGCTTGTCGCGCAACAAGGCCATGGCATATGCGGTGCCAGCCCAAGGATCCGCGGGCTCCGTCGCATCGTAGGTGCGCTTGGCGACATCGAGAATCGTGCGGGTCTCCTCCTTTCGCAGCAACACAGCCGCGATCACCCAGTCGCTGGCCACGTGAATGTCGTAGGGATTGATCTTCATCAACCCGCAGAGGGCCTTGTAATAGCCGGGGAGATTGCCTGCGGCGCTTTCGTGCTTTGCCAGCAGATTCCACACACCGGCCTGCCCGGGAGCATTATCCGCAAGCGCAGACAGCGCCTCTCCGGTAGCGGCGCTCCAGCCCCTGGCGCTGGCCAGCAGGCCGAGGTAATAGAGCGACTGGGGATTGCCGTCCGACTGATACAGCGCCTCGAGCCAAAGCCGGCTTGCGGTGTTGGGATCATCATCCAC
>JBOHXO010000616.1:0-7231 GCA_050737475.1 Chthoniobacterales bacterium | reverse complement strand
ACCTGGATGTCGCCGGCGCGCGGAAGCTGGTCCACGAAATTGAGTTTATTGCCCGCCGTCTGCGCCGCGCTGCGCAGGGGCGAACTCGAGTTGTAGGCCACGATGTCCCGGCCGGCGGCGACGACACTGACATCGTCCGCGTCGAGATTTTGAATGTAGAACGCGATGTCGGTGACGTCCTGCCCGGCGACGATGCGTGCGGCTTTCGGCGAGAACAAGGTCAGCCCGGAGATATCTCCTCCCTGCGCATACAATCGCACGGGGCTCGAATCATCCGCGTGGAGAAGAGTCGGCGCGTGCAACGCCTGCTTGGTCTGCAAAACGCTGTCGGTCGCTCCGGTTTCCGCGAAGGACTGGTTGATGAAATCGAGGAAGTCCGCGTCAACATCGAGCGTGATTTGATCCGCACTCGCAAACAGGGACTGGATCGCAAATGGCGACGTCACGCCCGGGAGAATGTTCGGATTCGCATCGGACAAATTAATGGTACTCGTTCCCCACGAGGTCGTCGTGACTTCGCCCACGGTCACGACGCCATTTGGCTGCAGGCCATTGATCGAACCGGCAGCCGCAAGCTCGATCGTCCCGCGCGGCGCGGGAGTCAGCACGACGTTCCCCACGAGATTGATGTCGCCGGAGAATGCGGTGGCTCGAAGCGTCGGCGGAAGCAAAGCTGTGACCGTGGAGAACGCATCCACCGCGGACTCGTTCAACCGCAGCCAGGGCTGATACCAGGAGACCGATTTTTCGTCGCGAAGGAACAACACATCCTGCAGCCATGTCTCGAGCAGCGGCACCGACGATGCGCCGTCCTGCGTGGACTGTTCGCGCAACGTCACGCTTCCGCCCAACGACGAAACGTTGACCGCCGCCGTGGGCGAGTAGGTGGAAAAATAGCTCCGGTATTGCTGTGGAACATTGCGGCTGCCGGGCATCAGGAAAAGATTGGCGACGGGGCCGAGAAGAATGTCGCCGCGGGCATTCACGTCGAAGCTGGCCTTGCCGACAAACAAAGTGGTCGGCAGCCATGTGCTCGCATCGCGGAAATCCGGCTCGAGCACCGCGAGATTGCCGAGCGACGGCGAGCGCGTGGAATTCGTCGTGATCGCATTTCCCGCGCTCAACGTGCCGTGGCCGCGTTCGACATAATAGACGCCTGCATCAATATCGTGCCCGGCGCGCACGACGAGGTCGCCGCCGCCAAGCTCCACGAGTTTTGTGGCATCGGGCTTGCCTTCCGGCATGCGTGCGTTCGTCGGCACGGCCGCGTCGACGTTGCTGATGTTTCCGCCCGCGACCATCGTCACGTCGCCGCCGCCCAATGCTCCAATTCCCTCGAAGAAATTGCTGAAGTCCACCCACCACGCCGTGGACGCCACCTCTCCACGAAAACTGTTTCCAAACTCGCCGCTGGCCGGATCCACGTAGCCGCGTCGGTAGAGCCAGTTCAGTGGCAGTTGCCTGCCGGAATCGGCGATCAGGTTTCCATCCAGATTCCTGGTGTAATGCGCGATGTCGCCCTGCGCAAAAATACTCACGTTTCCACCGCCGAGCGTGAATTGAACCGGATACGGCACGTCCTGCTGCTTCGTTCCGAGCGGTCCGAGCGGAGAGCTGTTGTCCGTGAGGTTCGGCAACACAAAAGTGCCGTTCAATGTGGGATCTGCAATGCGCGTTCCGGCGGTGTAGATCGTCGCGAATTGGTTGAGCAATTGCACATCGCGCCCGGCGGAAATATCAATGTCACCCGACCCGGTGCGGATCACCTGGAAGCGATTCTGCGTCGCGAAGAAAGTCAGCGCCGACTTGCCCGGTGCGTTCGCCGAGCCATTGCTGTTCGAGGAATTCACGCCGTTGTCCTTGCCGAGCAGCAACGATCCGGAACCGGCGGCGAGGCTGTTCAACGCACGGACTTGATGGAAATCCGCCGCGCTCAAATCCGCACCGGCGGCGAGGCGATAGGACCACGACTGCGCGTTCATCGGCAGGTTCGGATTCGGCGCGAGCAACGCGGCGTTGTAGGCGTTCGACGCAAAGCCGTCGGTCAGTTCGTTGAAAAAGACGAGGTTTCCGTTTGCGCGAAGCGTGAGCACGCCGGGCGCTTTTTTCGGACCGAAGCGATAGGTGGACAAATCCCAATCCGCGGTCGCATTCGAGAATGCAGTGCCGAGCGTCACATCGCCGGTGAGGTTGATGATTTCGGCTCCCGGACGGATGCTCAAAACGGACTCGAGTCCGCCATTATTGGCGAGCAGGCGATTGTGCATCGCGGTGTAGCCGGCCGTCGTCGTTCCTGACGCGCCGACGAATGCGATGCCGTTGTTTCTCACGTTGTTTCGAACGGCGGTGCTGATCGTGCCGGCGGCGCCGGCGACTGTGAAGAGCTTGTAGCCTTCCACCACGATGCTCGACGCGTCCTTGATCGTGCCGTTGATCGGCGCCATTTGAAGATCGGTGCTGGCGGCATTTTGCGGTGCACGCAAATGAAGCGTGCCCGTGAAGCGTCCGAGCGACTCGCTGCCCGCATTGGCGCTGGCCACGGAAAGATCAATTTTCGAACCCGTCTGGAGATCGAGCAATGCAGTCGTGTCAATCACGCCGTTGCTCTGCGAGCCGGCCTCGAGAGTGACCGCGCCGCCCTTTCCGGCATTGCTGAAATTCAATCCGGACGCATCGAGCAACGATCCATCCGCCAGCACCACGCTGCCCGAAGCCGCCAGCGCAATCGTGCCGCCCGTCGCGCCCGAGGCGTCAATCGTCCCGGTCACGAGAATGGATCCCTTGTCCGCCGAGACGCTAAAATTGTGCGCCGTCGCCGTTCCATTGATGAGCACGTTTCCGTTTCGAACGCGGAAGATTTGCGACTCATTGAACGCCGCCTCGTCGAGCAACGAATTGAATTTCGCGAGCTCCGGGAGTTCGCCGACGTCGAGGAGGAAGCTGCCGTTTTTTCCTTTCGCTTCGCCCTGTCCGGCAAGCGTGCCGCTCAACGACGCCGTCCCCTTTGCCGCACCAATGCTCACGCTGCCGGCATCCCCGCCGATTTTCTCCGCGGCCACATCGAGCACGCCGCGCTTGCCGATTTCCACATTGCCCGCGTCGGAAAGCAGTTTGATGTCTCCGCCGCCCGTGGTCTTGATCAGGTCATTAAACGTCTGTGCCGTGCCGCCGACATCGAGCCGACCGTTCACCTTCACATCGCCCTTGGTCGCATGCAACGAAAGCTGGCCGCTGGGCAGCAGAATGTCGGAGTTTGCCGTCACCTCCGCGCCCTGGAGCGTGAGGCTTGCGCCGAGACCGCTGGAAAGCGACGGGCTCGGCTTCGTGCCGGAGTCCTGAATCACCAGTCCACCGGTCGAACGAATCGTTTCGGTCGCGCCGCCAATCGCGAAGAACGCCGATGTATTGACGTTCAGGTCACCTTCGACGAACAAGCGGCCTTTTCCTCCCAGAAGAATTCCGCCGGCAGCGTTGAGATTCACGTCCGCGAACTGATCAATCGTGAGACGGCGGTTGCCGAGTTCGATGGTCTGCGCGTGAATTTTCAAACTTCCGGCCGACGCACCTGACGAAGCGAAACCGACGCCATGCGAGCTATTGTCGAGCAGCACGTGATCGGCGCGGAAGCTCGCAACGTCACCGTTGTTGAACCCGCGGATTTGTCCGGCATGCAGTTCGAGATTCTCCAACTGCTCGGAACCCACATCGCCTGCACCGTAGACATCAATCGAGGAATAACTGAGCAGCGAAAGTGATCGGGCCGCACGAAGACTGCGCAACGCACGCCCTGCCAGCACGAGACCGTCGGTGGGTTGAAGCTCAACGGAATCATCGAGAAGCAGGCTGATCTGGCCGCTGTTCAAATTGACCGCGCGCCCAAATAAAACGGCCTTCGGCGAGAGGGCGGTGGCGTAACTCGAATCGAGTGTGATACTGCCGCCGGCGACGCGCGCTCCTGCGCCGATCGTCATCTTTGCATCCTTCGCAGACGTCACGCCGGAGCGCAAAAATTCGGCCGCCGGATCATTGCTCACGCGCAGCAACGCGCCGTCGCCGGAGATCGAGAGCGACTCCGCATGCCCGGTCAAATTTCCGGACTGCACGATCTCGGAACCCGGCGCAATGGTGAGCGATCTGTTCGCCACGAGGGTGATTTCTGGCCCGCTCAGCGCCGATCCCGAGTTGTCCACGGTCAGGTTGCCGGTCTGCACGGTGACGGTCGTGCCGTCATCGGTCGTCTGGCGAATGCCTCCGATCAACAAACTCTCCGCGCCCCACGAGCTGAGCAGCGACGACTTGAGCACGATTGAATTCTTCGTTTCCTTCTTCGTCAAATTCGCGTCGGCGCCGGCGATTATGATGTCCGCCGGACTGCTGACGTCAATGAACGCACCGCGCCCGCCGAATGGTGCCTGGCCGCGCACCGTGCCGTTCAAGTGCATGCTTTCGGTGGCCTGGAAAACCAGATGCCCCGCGTCGAGCGGGAGCAGCGGCGGCGTGATGTTGTTCGCGAGCGCGCTGTCGCGCAGGAATCTGGTCGCAAGGAAGTCGTCGTATTGCGCGCGCGATCGCACAACTTCCGAGGACGCGACCTCAAACTGCGAGAGCGCACCGGATGGCGTGACGCTGCGATTCAAGTCGTTGAACAAGCGGCCCGAGACCAGGCTCGATCCGTCAGCCATGGCGAGAGTTCCGATGGTCGTGCCGGACTTCGGCGTGACAAGAACCGCACCGGGCAGCAGCGCATAACGCGCCGGCAGAAGAGTGTAGATTCCCGCGGCCAGATTCTCGCTTGCACCGAGATAAATCCGATCTCCGACCGAGAGCGAATTGTTCACGTAACCGGGATCGCGTGTGGTGACATCCTGCGGATCGCGAATCAAATTCGTCGCCAGTTCGCTGGCGCTGAAAGCTCCAATCGGCGCGTAGTTGGCCTGGTAATCGGGCAGCACGGCGAAGCTCGTATCCGACGCCAGCACGTCGCGACTTCCACCGAGACCGGGCACCCAGCGGTAGGCGTAGAGATCGCCGCCGCCGCGCAGGTCAATCTGCGAAGAGGATTTCGTGACGATGCGCGAACCCGCGAGATTGATGTTCTTGGTCGGCAATCCCCCGGTGGTGATGTCGGCGCCCGTCGGAGCGATCCACGAATTGCCGTCGAGACTCACGCCATAAGGAATGAGAACGCCTTCACCCGTGATCGGATCGATCGCGGAAACCGACGTGATGCTGTGCGAGCCGAGGACCAATTTGTCCGTGACTGGAAAAACGCGTTTCCCACCCGTGATCAAATCCACCGGCGCAGTACCGGTGCCGTCCCATCCGAGATTGATCGTGCCCATCGGCGCTCGCAACACGCCGGACTGTTCGATGTTCGTCGCGTAAAAACTCAACGTGCCGCCCGCGGAGAACGGAAGTTGTCGCGTGCCCGAGGCTTTGATGGTCACCGAACCCGGCGTGAGCGAGTCGCCCGGTTTGAAATCGTGGTTTTTGTAATCGTATGCAACGACGGTGAAACTCTGCGCGGTGGGCGTGTAAATCTGGCCGGCTTCGAGAACGAGATGGCCGGCAATATTCAGGGTGCCCGCGCCGCGAATGTCGCCATTGGCCGCGATGAAATTGGCGCGGCGAATATTCTGCAGCGAGAGGAATCCGATATCAATGAGGTCGGCCTCAACCGTAAGCACACCGCGACCGTGAGTCGGTCCGAAGTTGGCCGGGAAAGGAGTGGCGGCCGTCTGGCCGGGGGCAAGTGGAGTCCCGGCGGGTTTTCCGAGCGCGACATACGGAGCGGAAAGATGCACCTGATCGTCGGCGTAGAGGATGCCGGATTGCGCCACCAGCATGCTTCCGCGGGCGTTGATCGAAACAGGACCGTTGAATCGAACAACGCCATCCAGCGCGAGCGAATCAAATCCGCCTGCAAGAAAACTGTCCGCCGCAAAATGTCCCACGCCGGGCAGAATCGTTCCATCCGCCTTCATCACCGGTTTTCCAATCGCGGTCTGTTCGCCCGTTCCAAACAACGACGCGAGCGGATCGAGCGGAATTGTCCGATTGCCCTGCGTGACGATGAGCGTCGTGTCCTTTGCGGAGCCGGTATCCAGCGTCGTGTAGAAACGTCCCGACGAAACACTCAACCCGCCGCCCAATGCCGTCGGCCCGCCCGCGCGGCCGAGCAGCGTCGCGTCGGAAAACAACTCCTGGCCGCCCTTGAGCGTGATGAAGCCTCCGTCACTATCCACGCGCGTCACGATCGTCCGGAGACTGGCGAGCGGCGCCGTCAATCCGCTGTTCAACGGAATCGCACGCGTTGCCGATGGATCGATCTCGAAGGGCGAAAAATCGAGCACACCACTCGTTCCGGAAACATCGAGGACCGCCCCGCGCGCCGCCACGATGTTGCCGGCCACCGCGATGGAGCCACCGGGCAGCACGACGCCGACGCGACGACCAAAAGGATCGGGAGTGAGCACCTGTGCGCCGGCCGCGGAGAGCACGCTCTTGGATCCGATGTAAACCGTCGGCGTTGGTTTTTCGTCCGCAGGCTCGTAGGTGAACAGCTTGGCGGAATCCGTGCCGCCGGTGATGGAAATGCTTCCCACCGGCGCGAAAATCGAGCCGAGGATCGCAACAGTGTCGCCGGTGAAACTCACACTGGCACCAGGATCGGTGCGGATGAGCGAGCCGTCCTCCATCACGACGTCGCCGCGCACGACGAGATTGTTGGTGAGTGAATCGCGAACGCCCTGCGATCCAAAACTGAGACTTACCGGTGCGCGCTGTCCGGACGGCAAAAGCGTCTGCGCAAGCTTCAAGCCGCCGCTATGATCGTCCGACGGAACCACGCTCAAGCTCGTGGCCGTGGGCGCGAGAACTGTGCCGGCAGTCAGCACGACTCCGGGGCGATATTGCAGCGCAAAATCTCCGGGGGCGCCAAAGCCCTTGAGCGAATATTCGGTGAAGCCGCCGCGATTGAAAAACTCCGGAGCGAAGACCAGCGTTCCCCTCGGCGAATGTCCGGTGCCGACCTGGATGAGCGGCGCTTGAATGGCCAGCGCTCCGCCGGTCGCGCCCGAATAGCCCCTCAGGCTCGCACCGAGCTTGAGCCGCCCGCCGGTCACGGACAGCAGCTTGGGATCCTGTCCGGCCTTGATCGAAATGCTGCCGGCATCGCCGAAGGTCCAATCGGAATTCGTCCGGAGATTAACGCCGCCGGAAACATCCACGT
>JBOHXO010000615.1:0-2664 GCA_050737475.1 Chthoniobacterales bacterium | reverse complement strand
GATGTGGGTGCCGAGTTTTTTGCCGTTGAGATAAACGTCGGCGCGGTAGTTCGCGGCGCCGAAACGCAGGAACGTGCGCTCGCCGGCCTTGACCTGCGGCGTGTCGAACAGGCGGCGATACCACAGCGTGCCCTCGTAGTAGAGCAGTTCGGGCTTTTGCGTGTTCCAGTCGCCGGGGACTTTCAGCGTCGCCGACTTGTCCCAGTCATATTCGATGCGGTCGCTGGGCAGCACGGGCTTCGTGTCGAGGAAGAAGCTCTCGCCGAGGCTCGGCGTGGCGCTCTCGTCGCGCGGCTGGAGGCGGTAGTCGTAGTATCCGAGCTCGTAGGGATCTATGATGATGCGCCAGTCGCCGTCGAGAGATGTGGAGGGCTGGAGGTAGAGGTCGGGGATGTTTTCCGCAGGCGCTGCGACGATCGTTGCTAGGAATAAAAACGGGAGGATCAACTTCTTCACGCGCCGAATATGCGGAATTTGCGCGGACGGGGGAAGCGGGGAAGTTTCCCTGCGCCTGTTTATTGGGACGCCGCCACGCCGCCGTCGGACAGTTTCCCCGGCCTCCATGTGACGGGCTTTTTGGAATCCCAAATTCCGTTGCTGCACAGAATGGCGTCGCCTTCGCTGAGGAAGAAAAACGAACCGTCCGGCCGCGTCCCCTGCAGCATGTGGTCGCCGACGGACTTGAGTTCGAGGGCGGTCATGGCTTCGTTGATTTGAAACAGGGTCCCGCTGGCATTGACGATGTAGCCCACCTTGCTCTCGTCTCCGGCGAAATACCACTTCCCGAGCAGAGAGGTTTCAAAGGCGGTGAGCCCGGCCCGTGGCCCGGCTGTTTTCTCCGCGCTGGCCGGCTGCCTGCGGGAACTTTCGAGCTCTTCGAGCGCCCGCCGTGCCGCGTCCGCAGGCCATTCGACAGGTTTGCGGGACCACCAGAATCCGTTGCTCCAGAGGGCATAGTCGCCCTGGACCTTGCAGGAGACGGTGTAGTCCGGGCGGGTTGCATACAAGAGGCCATCGCCGAGCGACTGCACGGCAAGGGCATTGGTCTCCTCGTTGATCGTGAACAGGGTGTTTCCGGCGCTCACGAAGTGGCACACCTTGTTTTTGTCCCCGGCAAAATACCATTTCCCGAGAAGCGAGGTTTCGAATTTTGACAGCTTCCCTTCCGCCGATGGGGGAGTCTCCCTGGTTTCCTGCGCCAGCAGCGGCGGCAACGTGGAGAGGGTGAGCAGAGTGGCAAGGATCGCGAGCGTTCTCATGAGGATTTCAGGGGGTGATTTTGTGACAGGGGAACGATTTTCACCGTTCAACCTAATCTACCAACAAGACACGTGAGGCGCCATTTTGTTGGAAATTAAAAAATCGAAAGCGCGTCCGGGCAATCAGCGCACCTCGACCGCGGTGCCTTTTTTGATTTTCTGCGCGAGCACCCACGCGTCCCAATTCGCGAGGCGGATGCAGCCGTGGCTTTCGTTGCGGCCGATTTGATCGGGTGCGGGCGTGCCGTGCATGCCGCGGCTCGGGATGTTGATCGCGAGCCAGACGATGCCGACGGGATTGTTCGGGCCGGGCGGCAGGTTGTAGGCCTCGTCGCTGCGCTTGCCGGTCTCGAGCACCGATTTGTCCCAGCGGAAATAGGGGAGCAGCGTGTTCGACGTGATCTTGTAATCTCCCGGCGGCACGGGCTGCTCGGGCGAACCGGGCGTGCAGGGGAAGCAGCCGGCGAGTTTGTCGTTCTCGTAGAGTTCGATCAATCGCGGCTCGCGCAGCAGCACGAGTTTGCGCTTCGGCTCGGGAGCCGGAGTGGCCGCGGACGTGCTCTCGTCGCCGGATTTTTTTGCCTTTGCCTCGCCGGACCGCTGTTTTTCAAGGTCCGCGACCGCCTGCATGTCGAACGGATCGACATCCGGCACGCGCACCTTGTCGCCCTCGGCGGGCGGATTCTTGAGCGAGGGATTGAGCTCCTGCACGAAATCGAGGTCGGTGTGAAATTTCTCCGCGAGCAATTCCCACGTGTCGTTGTAGGGCAGGCGCTGGAGTTTTTCCTGCTCCTTTGGCGTGGGCGCCATTTTGCCGACCCACGCGACATCCTCCGCGGTGATCGTGTATTCGCGATACGGCGCGGTGACGGCGCTCACGTCAATGCGCGAGCCGGGCTCGAGTCCGTAGGCGATGCAATAACGGTCCGCCGCCTTTTGCGTGAACTCGCCGCCAAGCCCGTCAATTTTTCCAGGGCGGAAGCCGGCGCGGTCGAGCGCGATCTGCACCTTCACCATTTCCAGGCGCCCCTCGTCGTCGGGCTTCTGCTGTGCAAGCCGCGCCACGGACGCCTCGCGCGGTGCGGCGGACAGTGTGCCGGCCGCCACCAGGATGGCTGCCAGAAGCGCAAAAGAACGGGGAATCATGCGGCGGATTGTTCGCATGAAGTTCGTAAAACACAAGGTGTCCAGCCGTCCGTGCCGGCCCCGTGGAGGGCATTTTTCTCATTTGCGCGCGAGGCGGCTTCATGTGAGATAAGCGGCTATCGCTGACAATTATTACAGTTGGGAACGGAAATCCGGCCGCGGTCATCGCCGCCGGTTCTATACGAGGTGGTGGTTCTGGGGGCCCATTGGCGTCGCCATATTCGGTGCTTTTGCCGCGTTCGTGGCATGGCAGATCCTC
>JBOHXO010000614.1:0-1724 GCA_050737475.1 Chthoniobacterales bacterium | reverse complement strand
GGCCGGCGGTCGGCTGGCTCGGTGAGGGCGTGGAAGCGATTCGCAAAAACAATCCCGGCGTGATCCAGCACATTTACAATCTGCTCGAGCAGCATCCGGGGGCGGCGATCCACAAGGCTGCGCACGATTGCGGGGCGGACACGATGGCGTTGATTCGTGTGCCGCATTCGTCGGGATTGCTCGAGGGGAAATACACCGAGGACACGGTTTTTCCGCCGAACGACCATCGCAACCACCGTCCGCGCTCGTGGCTGCTGAATGGCGTGAAGAAAGTGGAGCAGCTTCGTTTTCTGGAACGCGACGGCGTGCGCACGCTCGGGCAGGCGGCGATTTTGTGGCTGCTCGCGGACGACCGCGTGGCCTCGGTGCTGCCGAACATCTACGACGCGGAGCAGCTCGAGGAATTCGCGAAGGCGCCGGATGTGCCCCCGCTTTCCGCGGAGGAAATGGACCGCGTCGCGGAGCTCGTCGCGCGGAATTTCGGACTCGAGCGCGAAGAGCCGAAGTTCAAGGGGACGATGGTTTTGGAAAATGCGGAATTCGAAATGGGGAATGCGAAATGAAAATTTCGCGCGGCTTTGCCGCCTTTGATCATTCCGCATTTCGCATTTCGCATTTCGAATTTTCGCCATGAGGCGCCTCGCCCGACTCGTTGGTCTTCGCAGCAAGCCAAAGCCACCTTTGCCGGATGGGCCGGTGCGCGTGATGATCTTCGATTTTGACGGGACGATCGGCGACACGTTCCGGCAGGGGCTGGAGATTTTGAACAGGATGGCGCCGGATTTCGGCTACCGGAAGCTCGAGGGCGACGAAGTCGAGCTGGCGCGCGGGATGACGACGCGGCAGTTGATGCGTCATTTGGGAATTTCGAACCGCAAGCTGCCCTCGATCGCATCCCGCGGCGTGCGGGAATTGCGCTCGCGGATCGGCGAGGTGCAGCCGATTGCCGGCGTGCCCGAGGTGTTGCGCGCGCTGCATGCGCAGGGCCGGAGGCTGGGCATCGTCACGTCGAACTCCGAGGAAAACGTGGGGATTTTTTTGAAGAACCACGGGCTGGAGATTTTTGATTTCGTGCGCAGTTCGTCGCGATTGCTTGGCAAGGCGCGGGAGATTCGCGCGGCGATGAAGGCGCAGAAATTCGGGCCGGAGGACGTGTTGTTCGTCGGCGACGAGACGCGCGACATCGAGGCCTGCAAGCGGGCGGGCATTCGTTGCGCGGCGGTGACGTGGGGCTACAATTTGCGCGATTCGCTCGCGGCGCAGAATCCCTATTGCATTTTCGACGCGCCGCAGGAGTTGCTCTCGGTCAAATAATCCCCGGGCAAACTCCCGATATCCGCGTTGCAAAAGGCAATGCTACGCTGCGGCGTGTTTTTTCTCGTCTATATGAGCACCTCCACGCGGCGCCTGGATGAGGTCCAGTTGATGGACATCCTTACCGTGAGTCGCGCGACCAATGCCGCGATCGAGGTGACGGGGCTGCTGCTCTACAAGGGCGGCAGCTTCATGCAGATGATCGAGGGAGAGGAGGGGACGGTGCGCGAGCTTTTCGAAAAAATCGTGCGTGATCCGCGGCATTACAATGTCGTGACGCTGCTGGAGGGGGTGCACAAAGCGCGCGTGTTTCCCGATTGCGCGATGGGGTTCCAGCATCTCGATGGCGCCGCGGTGAGGGACGTGCCGGGGTTCACCTCGTTTCAGGACGTGCGGCTTTCCGAGAGGGA
>JBOHXO010000613.1:0-2721 GCA_050737475.1 Chthoniobacterales bacterium | reverse complement strand
GGTCTATACCGCGAGCAAAACGGCCGTCGAGGGCTTCTCGGAAGCGCTGTATCATGAGCTGGCGCCGCTCGGCATCCGGGTGAAGCTGGTGGAGCCCGGCTATGGGCCCGATACGAAGTTCGAGTCGAATATGATGGCGCTCAATGACGGGAGCTCGTTTCCGGCTTCCTATCAACCGCAGCTGGCGGCCCTGATGGGCAGTCTGTCCGGAGCCACGACGGGCCTCCAGGACGTGGCCGAGGCGGTCTTCCGGGCGGCCAGCGATGCCAGCCCGACCCTGCGATACCCGGCCGGGGCGGACTCGGTGGCCATCGCCGGGAAGCGCGCCGGGACGGGCGAGGAGGCCTTCCTGGCGATGATGCGCCAGGCGTTTGGAGCGCCGCAGCAGGGTTGAAGGAGGGGGCTCTGATGGCCCGCGGAGCTGCGAGATTTTCGTAACCGGAGAGGGAACGATTCTCGGGATGGGCGAGGGTTTTTTCCGAAGTGGCCGCATTCGGAAGCAAGTGGCGGGCTATGGCAGGAGGCGCGCCGTGGAGCGGATGGGAACTGGCGTGAAGGGGAACGACCAGTTGGCGTTGGGGAAGGGAGTGGCGCGCTCCGGGAAACGAGTGGCGGCGGGCTGGAGCGACCGTGCGGGCTCGGGAAGGCGGTGGGGCTTTTTTAAACCACAGATGACACGGATGAACTCAGATAACTTCTCTGATTTTCCTCCCATCTGCGACCTCTGCGGTTCAATTCCTCGGGATTTGGAAGTGCTCGCTGCGCGAGGTTTTTCGGTCGGCGGATGGGGCGGGATTGTCCGGCATGCGCCGGACCTGCGGGGGTGGCTGTGCCCGTTTTGGATGCGCTATCGCGCACTGGCAGTCGAACTGGAGTTCGAACCCCGCCCGCGGGATTGCCACTTTCGATGAAACTGGCGGAAGGGGCGGGATGATCCTGACTGCGGTCAGGCTCTGCGGGAGTGGCTTCGCTGCGCTCCGCTGTCGGGTTTGCGCAAATGCGCATGGGGCAGTCGAACGGCGTTCTCATCCCCTGGAATTCTTCAGTCGCCTGTGGCGAACTGGCGGAAGGGGCGGGATTCGAACCCGCGGTAGGTTTCCCTACACACGCTTTCCAGGCGTGCGCATTCGACCACTCTGCCACCCTTCCTTGTTTTTGGCGGACGCCGAATATTCCACGCTCGACACTGCGTGGCTACTGCAAAAAACCGCTACGCCTCGGCCAGCCCGAAAGCTTCGTGCGCGAGATTCGCGGCTTCGGCGATCTTTGCCTCGTCAATAATGACGGCGATCTTGATCTCGGATGTGGAGATCATCTCGATGTTGATGCCTCCCTTGCCAAGCGCCTCGAAAAGTTTTGCGGCGACACCGGAATGCGAGCGCATGCCAATGCCGACCACGCTGAGCTTCGCGATACCACTTTGCCGGGCGATCGTGCCGGCGCCGATTTCCTTCACAACGTCGTCGAGGAGCGTGCCCATCTTGTTGAGCTCGTCCTGATTCATCGTGAACGAAATGTCGGTCGTGCCACTCACGGAGACGTTTTGCACGATGACGTCAATGACGACGCTCGCATCGGCCAGCGCAGTGAAAATGCGTGAGGCGGTGCCGGGCGTGTCGGGGACGTTGGTGATCGTCACCTTGGCCTGGTTTTTCTCGATGCTGACGCCGCGCACGACGACATTCTCGAGATTGGAATTTTCATCTTTCACAATGGTTCCTCGGTTTTGATTGAAACTGCTGCGCACCTCGAAGGGAACGTTGAACTTTTTCGCGAACTCGACGGAGCGCGACTGCATGACCTTCGAGCCGCTGCTCGCCATTTCGAGTATCTCGTCGTAGGCGATCACATCAATCTTGCGTGCGTTTGGGACAACACGTGGGTCGCAGGTGTAGACTCCGTCCACGTCGGTGTAGATCTCGCAATTCTGCGCCTTGAGCGCGGCCGCGATGGCGATGGCGGTGAGATCCGATCCGCCGCGGCCGAGCGTGGTGATGTTGCCCTGGAGCGTCTGGCCCTGGAAGCCGGCGACGATGACGATGATGCCGTCGTTGAGATATTTGCGAATCTGCCGGGGCGAAATGTTTGCGATCTTCGCCTTGGTGTGGAGGCCGTCGGTGAGGATGCCCGCCTGCGCGCCGGTGAGAGAAATGGCGCGGCCGCCGAGCGCGTTGATTGCCATGGCGGTGAGGGCAATGGTGGTTTGCTCACCGGTGGCGAGCAGCACGTCGAGCTCGCGTTCCGTCGGGCTGTCCGCGACGGCTTTCGAAAGCTTGAGCAGATTGTCGGTGACGCCGGACATGGCCGAGACGACCACGACGACCGAATGCCCCTCGCGTTGTGTGGCGAGGACGCGGTTTGCGACGTTGCGGATGCGCTCGGCCGTGCCGACCGACGTTCCACCATATTTCTGGACGATAAGACTCATTGCAATCTGGCCGCCGTTCATGGGGATGCCCGGCGGAGAAGAGCCGGAGAGCATCCAACGCTCCGCGGGGAGCGTCAAGAGCGTCCTTTTCGATGCGTCAGGCCGCCGTCTGGATCGGGATGAAGCCGGAGCCGGCCGCATGCATGCGCGCGAAGACGCCGCCGCGCGCGAGCAATTCGTCGTGCGTGCCGGATTCAACGAGGCAGCCGCCGGAAAGCACGCACACAAGCTTCGCGTTGCGGATGGTGGAAAGCCGGTGCGCGACGATGATCGTCGTGCGGCCGCGCGTGAGC
>JBOHXO010000612.1:0-8576 GCA_050737475.1 Chthoniobacterales bacterium | reverse complement strand
GTGGTGAGCTGATCCGCCTTGCCGAATGTGTGCCGCACGTAGGTGACCACTGCGGCGATGTCGTCGTTGGACAGGCTGTCCAGCGGAGGCATCCCGGGGGCGATGCCGTTGACTTTGAAGGTGCCTTTGCGCCCGTGGAGGATGCCATCAATGACGTTGGCCTGGCTCTGGAGCGACGGGGAGTTGAGGAGCACGGGGGCTTTGTCCGAGCCCTTTCCGTCGTAGTGGCAGGTCGCGCAAAGCTGGCTGTAAATCGCCTCTCCCTGCGAAAGCACATCCGCCGGCAGCGGCGATGCGGACGAGGAAGTCGAAGGCGGCGCCGAGGGCGAGCATGCGCCGAGCGAAAATGCGAAAAGTGCGAGAGCGACCGCTTGCGCGGCGTGGAAAGGGCGGCTAGCGTTTGCGCTTCTCCACCGGTTCAATGGCAATGTCATATTTGCGAGGGATGCTTTGCTGTCTGGCCGTCGTGATCATTCCATGCCGGGCGCAGAACGATGGAGTCATCGTCTCGGAGAAGGCGCGTTTCAAGGTCGAAGTGGTGGCGGATGGGGTGGTTCATCCCTGGGGCATGGTGAAATTGCCGGATGGCCGCCTGCTTTTCACGGAGGCCGGGGGCCGCCTGCGAATCATCAAGGACGGAAAGCTGCAGCCCGAGTCCATCGCTGCGCCGCCGCAGCTTTACGTGGACGGCGAGGGCGGCCTGCTCGATGTCGAATTGCATCCCGACTACGCGAAGAACGGCTGGATTTATTTATCGCTCACGAAGGCGAACGACAACGGCATGATGACGGCAATTGTCCGCGCGCGGCTCGACGGGAATCAATTGAAGGACATCCAGGCCATCTACGATCCGCCGGCGTCCGATTACACCCAATCCTATATTCATTGCGGCGGCCGGATGGAGTTTCAGGACGGCCATCTTTTTTTCTCGATCGGCGACCGCGGTGAACCGGCCACACCGTCGAATCCCGCACAGAATCTTGGCAGCGCACGCGGAAAAATTCATCGCGTGAATGACGACGGCACGATCCCCGAGGACAATCCGTTCGTGAAGACGAAGGGAGCGCTGCCCTCGATCTGGTCGTATGGGCATCGCAATCCGCAGGGCCTGCGCGTGCAGCCGGGGACGGACCTTTTGTGGGAAAGCGAGCACGGTCCGCATGGCGGCGACGAACTCAACGTCATCAAAAAAGGCCTGAACTACGGCTGGCCGCTCGTCACGTTCGGCGTCAACGACGACGGCACGACGATCAGCGATAAAAATACCGCGCCCGGCATGGAGGATCCGCGGTTGCAATGGACGCCATCCATCGCGGTGTCGGGCATTGATTTTTACAACGGCGATCAATTTCCAGCGTGGAAGGGCAACCTCTTCGCCGCCGCGCTGGGGCATCAAAAGCTGGTGCGCGTCGAACTCGACAAGGACAACCACATCACCCACCAGGAAATGCTGCTCGAGGGCAGCGGACGAATCCGCGACGTGCGGTGCTTCGACGACGGAAGCATCTACGTGCTCTATAGCTGGCCCGGCCGGGTGATTAGACTTGTTCCGGCAAAATAATCCCTGTCCATTCCGACGATACAAAAACAGGCCGCCTCCACGACCATGCTGCATATCCTCCGCGTGACTTTGTGCTCGATCGCCACCGCGACCGCCTTCTTCGGCTGCGCGCGGGCGCAGGATGTCGTTGCCTCGGAGAAGGCGCGATTCAAGGTCGAGGTCATCGCAGACGGCCTCTCGCATCCGTGGGGCATGGTGAAACTGCCCGACGGCCGATTCCTCGTCACCGAGCGCCCGGGTCGTCTTCGCGTAATCGAAAATGGAAAGCTGCTCGACCAGCCGGTGGACGGCCTGCCGCCGCTCTACCACGCCTACGAGGGCGGCCTGCTCGATATCGAGCTGCACCCCGACTACGCGAAGAACGGCTGGATTTATTTCACCGCCTCGCAGGAACACGGCGACGCCGGAGTGACGGGCGTGTTCCGCGCAAAGATTGACGGCATGACGCTCAAGGACGTGCAGATTCTTTTCACGCCCCCCGACGCGGACTTCACGCGCAGGCCGATTCACTTCGGGAGCCGGCTCACGTTCGACGACAAGGGCCACTTTTATTTTTCCATCGGCGATCGCGGCGAAACACCCGACGCGCAGAATCCCGCGCAGAATCTCGGCAGCGCGCGCGGAAAAATTCACCGCCTCAACGACGACGGCACGATCCCCAGGGACAATCCCTTCGTGGACAAAAAGGGCGCGCTGCCCTCGATCTGGTCCTACGGCCATCGCAACCCGCAGGGCCTGCGGTTCCAGCCCGGCACGGGATTGCTGTGGGAGAGTGAGCACGGGCCGCGCGGCGGCGACGAGTTGAACATCATCAAGCCCGGCGCGAACTACGGCTGGCCGCTCGTCACGTTCGGCGTGAACGACAACGGCACGACGATCACCGACAAGACCGCTGAGCCCGGCATGGAGGACCCGGTGTGGCAATGGACGCCATCCATCGCGGTCTCTGGCATCGGCTTTTACAACGGCGACAAATTCCCCGCATGGAAGGGCAATCTTTTCGCCGCCGCGCTGAATTTCGAGCGGCTCGTGCGCAGCGAGATTGACGAAAATCACAAGGTCACGCACCAGGAGGTGTTGCTCGAGGGCACCGGCCGCATGCGCGACGTGCGCTTCTTCGACGACGGCAGTTTTTATCTCATCTATGATGATCCCGGCCAGGTCGTGAGACTCGTGCCCGCAGAATAACCACCATGCTTCGTTCCCTCCGCGCCCTTGCGCTCCTTGTCGTCCTCGCGCCCTGCGTTTCGCCGGCGCAGGACGTGATCAAGTCCGAAAAAGCGAACTTCAAGGCCGAGCCGTTCATCGCCGACGGGCTCAAGGAGCCGTGGGGCATGGCGGAATTGCCGGACGGAAATTTTCTCGTCACCGAAAAGGGCGGAAATCTGCGCGTGATCGTGGACGGCAAATTGCTGCCCGACCCGATCAAGGGGACTCCGAAAGTGGACGCCGGCGGACAGGGCGGGATGTTCGAGGTGATCCTGCATCCCGACTACGCGAAGAACGGCTGGATCTATCTCGCATTCGCCGACGAGAAGCCGGGGGGAGGCAGCACCACGAAAATCGTGAGAGGCCGCATCAAGAACGGCGAGTGGGTGGACCAGCAGACGATCTTCGAGGCGGCGGCGGATCAATACACGCGCGGCGGTCTCCAGTTCGGCGGGCGCATCGCATTCGACGGCAAGGGCTATATTTATTTCACGATCGGAGATCGCGGCGGTCCCACCACGCCCGAAAATGCCGCGCAGAAATTGTCGTCGGTCGCGGGCAAGGTGCATCGCCTGTTCGACGACGGCCGCGTGCCGCCGGACAATCCCTTTGTCGGCCGCGCTGGCGCCCTGCCGTCCATCTGGTCCTACGGCCACCGCAACCAGCAGGGCTTCACTTTCGACGACAAGGGCAACCTCTGGGCCACGGAACACGGACCGCGCGGCGGCGACGAGTTGAACCTCATCCTCAAGGGCCGGAACTATGGCTGGGCGATCGTCACCTATGGCATCAACTACAGCGGCACGAAGATCACCGACATGACCACCGCTCCCGGCATCGAGGGCCCGCGAACTTACTGGGTGCCCTCGATCGCGACGTGCGGACTCGCATTTTACAACGGCGATAAATTCCCCGGGTGGAAAGGCGACCTCTTCGTCGGAGCACTCGCGCACCGCAAGATCGTGCGCGTCGAATACGATGCGGACAACAAGGTCACGCACGAGGAAATCCTGCTCGCCGGAAAAGGCCGCGTGCGCACGATTCTTCCCGCGGCCGACGGCACGATCTACGTGGCCTACAACGATCCGGATTCGATCGTGCGGCTCGTGCCAGCGAACTGACTATTTCTTTTTCCCGACAAAGGAATAGGTCAGCGTCATCGGCGCCACCATCGGGAATGCGCGCACCAATGTGCCGTTGGCCTTGAGCGTGCCCTTGCCCGCGCTGAGCTTGATGTCCGCCGTCGCCGTCCCGTCGTAAAGCGGCACCGTGCCCTTGATGGTGCCCTTCGTTCCGCCCGCCTTGGAATTCGCGACGCCGGTCACCGTGCCGAGGATGATGTTGTTCACCGATACCTTCAGCTTTCCATTCGCGGGAGCCTTGCCCTTGGCGAGAATCGGATTTCCGAGGAATGTCGTCTTCAATGTGATCGTGAGTGAATTCCCCGGGCCGCCTTTGATCGAAAGGGTCGCGGTGCCGGAGTAGCTCATGCCGCCGCTATCCGAGCTCTTCCACGCGCCCGTATAATTACCGGCCAGCTTGGACCAGTCCGCCCGCGAGGAGACGGTTGTGAGAAGTGTGAGGAGGAACGCCACTGCGACGACCCGGCGTATCATGAAGGTGAATATCGCGCTCATGGCGATAGCGTTGCCCCGAACATTACGGGCTGTCAACTGCCCTTTGGCCTTCCCGCGCGTCTGGCCCTTTGTTATGAGCGCTCCGTGGCCGCATCCTCACCCGCTTCCGTCGCCCGGCTCGTCGGGCTGTTGATTGTCGGAATTCTTTTCCTCGCGGGCATCGGCCTCTTCGGCGTGCAATTCGCGCACGACGAAGGAGGCAAGGCTTTGCGCGAGTCCGTCGCATCGAGCGCGCTTCTCGACGAAGCCCGCAACGCGCAGGTCACATTCAAAATCCAGGTGCAGGACTGGAAAAACTTTCTCATCCGCGGCCACGACCCCGGGGACTTCGACAAATACACAACGCAATTCGCAGACGCGGAGGCTGCCGTGGGCAAATCCCTCGACGCCCTCAAGGCCAGCCCGATGCTGCCCGCCAATCTCCAGCAGGAGGTCGCCTCCATCCGTGACGAACACACCCGCCTCGGCGGAATCTATCGCGACGCGATGAAAACTTTCACGCCATCGAAGCTCGAGAGCACGTTCAATGTGGACGCCAGCGTGCGCGGGATTGACCAGAAACTCACCCAGCGCATTGACGCCGTCGCGCAGCAGATCCTTGCTGACGAGCGCACGCGCGTGGACGCGATCACGGCCCAATTCGAGCGCCGCTACGACATGCTGCGCAAAATAACGGTGAGCGCAGCGATTGTTGTCCTTGCGTTGCTTGCCCTTGTTGTCTGGCGCGGTCGTGCCACCGCGCGCTGACCGCCGTTTCTTTCGATGACGGAAATCGCCGCCCTGTTGCTTGCCGGGTTGAGCCTGTTTTTCACGGGCGTAGCTGGCGTCAAATCCCGTCTCCAGCAGATCAATGGCCGCCGCCTGCGCCGCCTGCTCGCAAAGGTCACCGATCGCCCGCCGCTCGCAAGCCTTGTGGGCATCCTCATTGGCGCCATCACGCAAAGCGCCGCCGCCGTCGCATTCATCCTTTCCGGCATGGTCGCCACCGGCATGGTTTCCATGCGCCGCGCGCTGCCCGTCGTCGCCGCTTCGAATGTCGGCACCGCCCTGCTTGTCTTCCTCGCTGCTGTGGACCTGCGGCTCGGCGTGTTGTATTTGATCGGCCTCAGCGGCCTCGCGGTGAATTTCCGCATCGCCTTCCGCTTCGAGGCCGTCTTTGGCGTGCTGTTCTCGATCGGCCTCCTGTTCTTTGGTCTCGACCTGATGAAGCAGGCATTCAAGCCGCTCCCAAGCTATCCCGAGTTCCAGGCATTCGCGGCATTTTTGAAGAGCTGGGACTTCGCGCCCATCCTGCTTGGCGTGGCATGCCGGATGTTCATCCAATCCTCGTCGGCCATCGGCGTCATCGCAATCACGCTCGAGAAGGGGGGCATCTTTACCGAGACGCAGGCCATGCTGCTCGTCTGTGGCGCCGGCCCCGGCGCCGCCCTCGCAGTGATGTTCCTTTCTGGCAATCTCAAGGGCGCTCCGCGGCAGATACTCATCTACCAGGGATTTATCAACCTCGTATCCGGCGTGCTGCTGGCGGGCCTCATCCTCGTGGATTTCGAGGCGCAATTCGGGATCGTGCAACGACTTGTCGTGCTCGTCTCGCCTTCGCAATGCATCGCCCTTGTATTCCTTGCGCTCATGTTCGGCTGTCTGGTCGTCGGTCTCGCCATCCTGCCATGGTCCGAACGCCTGCTCAACCGGCTCGCGCCGCCCGCGCCCGGGGAGGATGTTTCACGTCCGGCCTTCATCCACGACGAGGCGCTCGAAGTGCCCGGCACCGCCGTGGATCTGGCGGCAAGCGAACAATTACGCCTGCTTGAATATACGATCCACTTGCTCGACTGCATCCGCTCCGAGCGGTCGGCGACGCAGATTGACGATCCCGTGGCGCTTCACGCCGGCATGCGCTTGCTGCAAGGCGAGCTGCGCGCCTTTCTCGGCGAACTCGTGAACCGTCAGCTCGACCCCGAGATTTCCCGCGCGGTGCTCGCGCTCGAACGGCGGGAGGAGCACCTCGAATCGCTCGAGGACAGCGTGAATAATTTCGTCGCCGCCCGGCGCTCGACCGCGTTCTCCGGGCGCGCCGCGGAATTGATGGAGCGCATCGCGGAATCAATGAGCCTGATGCTGCTCACGGCCCGCGATGCATGGTCCGGCGCCGACGCGCTCGACCTCGCACACCTGCTCAAGCTCACCGAGGATCGCGGGGACCTCATGGAGCGCATCCGCAAGGGATGCCAGAGCGAACAGATCGCGCTTGAACAGCAATCTGCGCTGTTTTACGCCACCACGCTCTTTGAGCGCGCCGTCTGGCTGCTTCGCCAGCTCGGGCTCTCGCTGCAGGCCGGGCGTCTCAACTGAGCGCGGCCACCGCCGCTGCGCGGTCGGGATAAATCTTCACCAGCGTGATGAAACCGGAAATCTCGAACACCTCGACGACCGAGGGAATCGGCGCAGCCAGCGCCATCGCGCCGCCCGTTGCGCCCGCCCGCTTCAACGCACCGAGCACGCTGCGCAGCCCGGCGCTGCTGACGTATTCGAGCTTCGCAAGATCAAGCACCACGCGATTGCCAACCAGCGCGGCAAGCTGAGCATCAAATTCCGCCGCGGTGGCCTGGTCGAGCCGGCCGGCGAGTTCGACGATCTCGACGGTTCCTTCCGTGGTCGGGGTGAGTTGCAGAGCCGACATATTAAAGCGACGCCACGGCGGCCTCGACGCTGTCGAAGCTGGGGATGGCCTTATCGATTCCTGCGATGCCGAAAACCGTGCGCACCGAGTCGCAAACATTCGCCACGACGACCTTGCCGCCCTGCTGCGCAAGCGCCTGGTAGGGCTTGATAAGCGCGCGAATTCCCATGCTCGCGAGGAAGTCCACGTTGTGAAAATCCACCACGAGGAATTTTTCACCGGCCGCAACGAGCTGGGTCACTTTTTTGTCGAAAATCTGGCAGCCTTCGTGGTCGAGCCGTCCTTCGATGGACAGCACCATGGCTTTGCCTTCGCGTCGTTCGTCAATTTGCATAAAGTTGTCCGCAGATTACGCAGATTTGCGCAGATGAAAAGGTGAACGAAAGCCGATTCGCACCAGAATCCGGGTAAATCTGCGGATGGGTTTCATTCCTCCGGAAAGGTTTTCAGGGCGGTCACGATATTTTCGTTACCATTCCGTTCATAGCGCACTTCGTCGGTCATCTGCCGCACGAGATGGATGCCGAGCCCGCCGATGGGCCGTTCCTCCGCGGGGAGCGTGAGGTCGGGCGCCTCCTGCGCAAGCGGATCGAAGGCGTGTCCATTGTCGCGCACCTCGATGCAAAGATGGCCGTCGTGAAATTCCACGCGGACGACAATGCGATGCGCGGCCTTGTCATCGTAGCCGTATTTGATCGTGTTCGTGAGAAGCTCCTCGATCACGAGATCGGCGAGGAACGACGCGGCATCCGGCGCCTTGCAATCGCACAAAAAATCGCGCACCTGCACGCTCAACGGACCGAGCGCCGCGAAGTCGTTGTCAACCTGGAGGGAGATTTCGGCCATGTCTCAAAATTGCACACGCAGAATCGAAAAATCATCCTCCAGCGCGCCGCCGCCGCGGAGTTCGTGCACCCATGCGAGCAGCTTGTCGAGGCCGTCGGGTTCCGTGCCGTGCTCGAGCATGAAGTTCGTGAAATCGGAAAATTCGATCATCGTGTTGTCGGTGCGTTTGATCTCGTAGGTCCCGTCGCAAAGCACCAGCAGCCGGCTGCCGGGAGGAATCTCGCAGGTCTCGCTCGCGAACTTCATGTCCGGGATCGCGCCGATCAGCATTCCCGGCGCGCGCAGCTCGTCCATCGTTCCCACGGAGGATCCGTCCGCGGATGGTTTGAGCAGCAGCGATGGCGGATGGCCACCGCTCGCGTGGCGCAGCATCCGCGTCGGCTTGTGATAAACGCCATACCAGATGGTGAAATACATGTTGTTCTGCTGCTCCATCGGGAACGCGTTGTTCAACCCGGCAAGAACTTGCGCGGGATCACAAAAATCCGTCTTCGGCAGCGAGCCCGAGCGAAGAACGTTGATCGCGCTTACCGACAGCAACGACGCGCCGACGCCGTGGCCGCACACGTCGAGCAGGTAAATCGCGAGATTGTCGTCGTCGATCCAATGGTAGCCAAAGGCGTCGCCGCCGAGCTCCATGGAC
>JBOHXO010000611.1:0-9258 GCA_050737475.1 Chthoniobacterales bacterium | reverse complement strand
AGTTCGGACGGCGATCCTCGAGATAGCCCTTGTAGCCATTCGGGATGAAGCTGTTCGGCACGCGGATGGATGCGCCGCGATTCGCGACACCCCAGTTGAACTTGTCAATGGACTGCGTCTCGTGGAGGCCGGTGAGGCGCAGGTGATTGTCCGGACCGTAAACGGCGATGTGCTCGTTCTTGTATTTGTCGAACGCTTCCATGAGGGCCATGAAGTATTTTTCGCCGCCGGTGGTGCGCATGTATTCCGTCGAGAAGTTCGAGTGCATGCCCGAGCCGTTCCAGTCGGTGTCGCCGAGCGGTTTGCAATGGTAGTTTACGTCCACGCCGTAGCTTTCGCAGAGGCGCTGGAGGAGGTAGCGGGCGACCCACATCTGGTCGGCGGCCGTCCTCGAGCCTTTGCCGAAGATCTGGAATTCCCACTGGCCCTTGGCCACTTCGGCGTTGATGCCTTCGTGGTTGATGCCGGCGTCAATGCAGAGGTCAAGGTGCTTGTCCACGATCTCGCGGGCGATGTCGCCCATGTAGCCGTAGCCGACGCCGCAGTAGTATTTGCCCTGGCCCTCGGCGGGGAAGCCGCCCCCGGGCGGGAAGCCGAGCGGTGCGCCGTCCTGATAGAGGAAATATTCCTGCTCGAAGCCGAACCACGTGCCCTCGTCGTCGAGAATGGTCGCGCGCGCATTCGTGGAGTGCGGGGTGCCGTCGGCGTGCATGACTTCGCACAGGACGAGCGCGCCGTTTGTCTTCGTGCTGTCGGGATAGACCGCCACCGGCTGGAGCACGCAGTCGGAGTTGTGGCCTTCGGCCTGCCGGGTCGAGCTGCCGTCGAAACCCCACTTAGGGACATCTCCGAGTGTGGGGAACTTGTCAAAATCCTTTACGAGAGTTTTCCCGCGGAGGTTGGCGACGGGTTCGTAGCCGTCCAGCCAGATGTATTCCAGTTTGTACTTCGCCATAATGAGGTTGGTTGCGTGTCGGTTGTTTTTTGCGGGCTGTGCCTTGCTCCCCGCTTGGTGTTTTGGGCCCTATTTTTCCCTGTTGGCACAGATTTGGGGTGAGCGAAGGTGAGGTAGCAGGATTGGTGCCATGTGCGCAATCGGAATACGCGCGATTTCACGCCATCCGGACAGATTTGGGAGGCCTCCGACTTCGAGGCTTGCGTCGTGGGTGGGGACAGCGAACGCTATGCGGGGATGCTGGAGGTCAAGGACACACTCAGGGCGCTGGTGCGCATTGGCTACGACCGGCGGGTGCACAAGACCTTCCGCGGGCTGCTGGCGGAGGAGCGTTTTGCCAACGAGGTGAAGGTGCTGCGTTACTTGGAGAAACGGGAGTGCCCCTTCGTGCCGCGCCTGCTCGAGGTGGACGAGGCGAATCTCAAAATCATCACGACAAATTGCGGCGCGCGCGTCGAGCATCTCGACCAGGAGCGCATGCGGGAAATCTACGCGGAGCTCGAGCAATACGGCGTGCGCCACGAGGATGCCGAGCTGCGCAACGTGACCTACCGCCAGAGCGACGGGCGCTTCTGCTTGATAGACTTCGAGTTTGCCACAATTTTGGATGAACCCAATGGAAACGGCCTCCGCCCCAATGACATGCCTCAAGTGGTTCGGCTGGACGGACCGGGGGCGGGTGCGCAGCAATAACGAGGACGCATTCCTCGGCGTGCGCTTCGATGGCGAGGGCGGCGTGCATCTCGGGCGGATCGGCGATGCGTGCCTGGGCCACGAGGATTTTGTGTTCGCCGTGAGCGACGGAATGGGCGGCGCGAAGGCGGGGGAATTCGCCAGCAAAATCGCGACGGAAAAAATCATGCGCCGCCTGCCCCCGGCCTACCGGCAAGGCGCGGTGGGCGTGGACGCGGGCTTCGGCGACGTGCTCACGGAATTGTTTTCCGACGTGCATCGCGCGCTGATTTTTCTCGGCGACAGCTACGAGGAATGCGCGGGCATGGGCGCGACGCTGAGCCTGTGCTGGTTCACGCCCGGCTGGCTGTATCTCGCGCATATCGGCGACAGCCGCATTTACTATCTGCCCGCCGCCGGCGGCCTCAGGCAGCTCACGCACGACGACACCCATGTCGGGTGGCTGTATCGCAACGGAAAAATCAGCGAGCGCGAGGCGCGCAATCATCGCGGAAAAAATGCGCTGCAAAAAGCGCTCGGCGCGGGGCATCAATTCGTGGATCCGCAGCTCGGCGCGGTCGGCTACGAGATCGGCGACCGTTTTTTGCTGTGTTCCGACGGAGTCGTGGACGGCCTCTTCGACGCGCAGATCGAAAGCGCGCTGATGCATCCGGATCCGGATTCCAACCCGGCGCAGAAACTCGTCGAGGCGGCGGTGGAGTCATCCGGCCGGGACAATACCACGGCGCTGGTCATCGAAGTGTGCGGGTGAGGGGGGAGAGCTTGAAGCGGCCTGAAAAAGGACTTCCGGGTGGCGGCCCCCGTCTTTCGCCGGAGCACCGCCACCCCCAGTTTAAATCCTTCAATCCGCGCCTCGTTCCCTTTTGCCTACGAAGCGCGGTTGTGGAATGGGATTTAGCAGCCGCTGTGCCAAGTGCGGATGCCATGGAAATTCTCCGAAAAACTTCTTTACTCCACAGGGCACCGGTGCCATTTTCCTCAGCTCGCGCGAAAACCCGATAGAAACCTTTCGCCGTCGGTCCCTGGGTGGATGTCCTCGACATTTCACCGTTCGCGTCAGGGGGAACCCGGTGGAAACACATTGAAAATCGCCGTGTCCCCATGGATGCGGCATCTCACCCAAAATCATGCCAGTTCGTCTCGGTCGATTCGAAATGCCCAAGTCCCTTGGCAAGGACGAGGCCACAGCCACAGAAACCTACGCGAAGTTTATCGCCGAGCCCTTCGAGGCCGGTTACGGCCACACGGTCGGAAATTCGCTGCGTCGCGTTCTTCTCTCCTCGCTCGAGGGAGCCGCGATCACCTCGGTCCGGATCGAGGGTGCACCCCATGAATTCACCAGCCTTCCCGGCGTGGTCGAGGACGTGGTGGACATCATTCTCAACCTCAAAAAGGTCAAATTCAAAGCCACCGGCGAGGGCGACATTCGCAACCTCACGCTGACTTCGAACAAGGAAGGCGTGCTCACCGCGGGCGACATCTCCGAGAGCAATCAGGTCGAGGTGCTCAATCCCGAGCAGCACATCTGCACGCTCGACAAGAAGCAGAAATTCGAAGCCGAGTTCGAGGTCCGCGTGGGCCGCGGTTTCGCCACCGGCGACGAGAACAAGCGCCCCGACATGCCCATTGGCGTGATCGCGATTGACTCCATCTTCTCGCCCGTCACCCGCGTCAAATACGCCGTCGAGCAGACCCGCGTCGGCCAGCGCACCGATTACGACAAGCTCGTGATTGATATCTGGACCGATGGCCGCCTCACGCCCGACGACGCGCTGCTGCAGGCCTCGGCGATTCTTCGCAAGCACCTCGACGTGTTCGTGAATTACGACGACACGCAGATCGAGTTCGACGAGACGCCACAGGAAGTCAGCCAGGAAAACAGCCGCCTCAAGAAACTGCTCAACATGAGCGTGAACGAGATCGAGCTTTCCGTCCGCGCGGCGAACTGCCTCAACAACGCAAACATCACCACCGTCGGCCAGCTCGCGCAGAAGACCGAGGCGGAGATGCTCAAATATCGCAACTTCGGCAAGAAGTCGCTCAACGAAATCAAGGACAAGCTCACGCAACTCGGCCTCAGCCTCGGCATGAAATTCGAGACCGGCCTCATCGAGCTGCCCGCCGATTTGTCCTAGGATTCGCAAGCCATGAGACACCGCAAGAAAACCGTGAAGCTCGGCCGTTCGCAGGCCCACCGCGACTCGCTGCTCGCCAACCAGGTCGTCAGCCTGATCGAGCACAGCCGCATCAAGACCACGCTCGCCAAGGCCAAGGCCGTGCGCCCGTTCGCCGAGAAAATGCTTACGCTCGGCAAGCGCGGCGACCTCCATGCCCGCCGCATGGCCGTCTCCTATCTTGGGCAGAAGGACGCCGTGAAAAAACTCTTCGAGGAAGTTGCGCCCCGCGCCGCATCCCGCAAGGGTGGCTACACGCGCATCGTGAAGCTCGGGCCTCGCCAGAGCGACTCCGCGCCGATGGCCTACATCGAGTGGGTGGACGCCGCGATCGTGGTCGAGGACCCGATCGTCGAGGAGAAAAAGCCCGCCGCGAAAAAATCCGCAAAGACTGCGGAAACCCCGGCCGCTGAGGCCGAGGCCGCGCCTGCGAAGAAACCCGCCGCGAAAAAGAAAACCAGCGGGGAGTAGTTCCGCGCTGCGACCAATCAACAGCCAACCGGCGGCCGCGTTGTCCGTAAAGGATTCCGCCCGCCGGTTGTTTGCTGTCGTTCCTTGACGCTTCTTTCCTCACTCAATACGTTCACCTCCTTCATGGTCCGTGGTATTTGCAGTCCCGGCGCACGGTGCGCAACAATGGTGCTTTTCGGCCTGGCCGCGGCGCTCGGAATGGTCGGGAAGACCTCTGCCCAGGAGGCTCCGCCACCACCACCCGCCCAGCCAGGCGCAAGCAGCGTGGACGCCGCGGCGGCCACGCAGCTTTACGTGGATGCCCGCACCGCCGATGAAAATGGCGAGTCCACGAAGGCGCTCGCTCTTTATCGCGTGGCGTTGAAAAAATATCCGCTCGTCCCGCAGGCCTCCACCGCCCAATACCGCGTCGCCGAGTTGCTCGAGGCTTCGGGAGACCTCTCCCGTGCCTTCAATGCCTATCAGGCCCTGCTCACGAGATATCCCGACACGCCGAATTTCGAGCGCGCCGTCGCCGCGCAAGTCACCATCGCGAACAAGTATCTGAACGGCCGCCAGCAGAAATTTCTCGGCGTCCCCGTGGGCGGCTCCGCCAAGCGCGCGCAGGAAATGTATGCGGCCATTCTCTCGAACGCGCCGTTCAGCAAATACGCGCCGATCGCGCAGTTCAATCTCGGCCTCGCCTACGAAAAGCAAAGCATCCCGTTCGACGCCATCAAGGCCTACCAGAAGGTGCTCGATACTTATCCGAACAGCGACGTTTGCGACGATGCCCTCTACCAGATCGCCTACGTTTACATGCGCCTCGGCCTCGCCACGCAGTCGCAGGATCTCTCCGCCCTCGTCGCCGCGCGCCACACATTCGAGGACTTCCTCATCGAATATCCGGACAGCGAAAAAGCGCCGCAGGCCACGCTGAATTTGCAGAAACTCGGTGGCGCGGAGGCGGACGATGTCATGAAGATCGCGAAGTTTTACGAGTTCACCAAGGACCTCAAGGCGGCAAAGACCTACTACGACGAAGTCATCCGCCGCCAGCCGAAGACGAAGCAGGCCGATCTCGCCGAGTCGCGTATCGAGGAGTTGCGCAGCCAGTATGGCGACGAGGCGATCTACACCGGCCCCGAGAAGGCCGAGACCGGCGAGAAAGCCGCGTTGCGCCGCCGCCTGCAGGCCCAGGTCGAGACTTCGTCGCTCGCGGATTTCGACGGCCCTCCAAAGCGCGACATCGTGCCCGACGAACTTCCCGCACAGCAGCCGCAGATGCGCACGAACATGGACGACTTGAAGCCACTGCCCGCCGAGGACGAACCGGCCATGCCAAAGCCATGAGAAAGCTCCTCGCATTTCTCCTCACATGCCTCGCGGTCGTTCTCATCACCGGCTGCGGATATCATCTCGGCGCGGCCAAGCCCGCGGTGCTGCAGAACGTCACGAAAATCGCGATCCCGACGTTCAAGAACAAGACGTTCGAGCCGAACATCGAGGTGCTCATGGCCGACGCGACGATCAAGCAATTCCAGGAGGACGGCACCTACGAGATCGTCCCCGACACTCGCGCCGAGGCGATTCTTTATTGCACGCTCGACACCGTCGAGCGCAGCCAGGCCCGCGCGGTGCTTTCGAACGTGCTCGCCACCCGCGAATACAAGCTGAAGCTCTCGGTGGAATATGAGCTCGTGGATCGCGTCACCGGCGTGAAAATCCTCAGCGGCACCGTCAACGGCGACACATCATTCTTCTCGGATGACGACCTGCAGATTGACGAACAGCAGGCCATCGTGAACGCCATCCACAACGTCGCCGTGGATATCGTCGGCCAGATCGCCGAAGGATTCTAAGGCAATGCGAAATTGGGAATGGGGAATGCGAAATGCGATTCGCGCCTGTCATTTTCCGCATTTC
Organism: Chthoniobacterales bacterium; assembly: GCA_050737475.1. Taxonomy (GTDB): domain Bacteria; phylum Verrucomicrobiota; class Verrucomicrobiia; order Chthoniobacterales; family JAATET01; genus JAATET01. Next base: position 3,060 of record JBOHXO010000611.1, on the reverse strand, counting down.
GAATTTCGAATTTCGAATTTCGCATTTTCCTGAGCCGTGCTCTTCATCGTTCCCACGCCGATTGGAAACCTTGCGGACATCAGCCTCCGCGCGATTGAGGTTCTTCGCGACGCCGATGTGATCGCGGCGGAGGATACGCGTCACTCGGGCATGCTGCTGCAGCATCACGGGATCAAAAAACCGATGGTCAGTTTTCACGAGCACAACGAGGCGATGCGCACGGCGGAGTTTGTCGGACGTTTGCGTGCGGGCGAAAAAGTGGCGCTCATTACCGACGCGGGCACGCCGGCGATTTCGGACCCCGGCGCGCGGCTCGTGCGCGCATGCATGGAGGAGGGGATCGAATACACGATCCTGCCCGGCGCATGCGCGGCGATCACGGCACTCGTCGGCTCGGGGCTGGACGCGGGTGCGTTTTATTTCGGTGGATTCCTGCCGGTGAAAAGCGGGCAAAGACAGAACGAACTCACCGCCGCAATCGCGCGCGACGGCACTTCGATTTTCTATGAGTCGCCGCACCGCCTGCTCAAGTCGCTCGATGTGCTCGCCGCGATTGCGCCGGAGCGGCTCGTTTGCGTGGCGCGCGAGCTCACGAAAAAATTCGAGGAATACCGCCGCGCGTTTCCGGCGGAGTTGGCGGCGCACTACACGGCGCATCCGCCGAAGGGCGAGATCTGTCTCCTCGTCGAAGGCGCCGATGCTGCCGCGCATCGCGAAAAACTCGCTGCGCGCCAGGCCTAGATTTCCTTGCTGGCGGCTTCGCGCAACGCGGCGGCGGAGTATTGCCGGTTCATGCTCGCGATGAAATCGGCCGGCACGTGCGCGGGGCACACGGCTTCGCATTCGTAATAGTTCGAGCAATTTCCGAATCCCTCGGCATCCATGCTGCGCACCATGCCGAGCACGCGGCGGTGTTTCTCGGGCCGGCCCTGGGGCAGGAGATTGAGGTGATTGACCTTCGCGCTTACGAAGAGCATGGCCGAGCTGTTCGGGCACGCGGCGGCGCACGCTCCGCAGCCGATGCACGCGGCGGCATCCATCGCGGTATCGGCGATCGGTTTTGGAATGGGGATGGCATTGGCGTCGGGCGCGGAACCGGCGCGCTCGGAAATGAATCCGCCCGCCTGAATGATGCGATCGAGGGCGGTGCGGTTGACGACGAGATCCTTCGTCACGGGGAACGGTCCGGCGCGGAAAGGTTCGATGGTGATCGTTTCGCCGTCCTTGAACCTGCGCATGTAGAGCTGGCACGTGGTGCCGACGCCGCGATCCTTGCCATGCGGGACGCCATTGATGGTGAGGCTGCACATGCCGCAAATTCCTTCGCGGCAATCGTGGTCGAAGCCAATCGGCTCCTCCCCGCGTGTCTCCAGTCCTTCGTTCACGATATCGAGCATCTCGAGGAACGAAGCATCAGCGGGAATGTCCTTCGCCTCGTAGGAGACGAGCTTGCCGGGGCCATCGGCATTTTTCTGGCGCCAGACTTTGAGGTGAAAATTCATCGGGCGCTCTATTTGTAGCTCCTCGTCGCGGGTTTCACGGTCTCGTAGGTGAGCGGCTCCTTGATGAGCGTTGCGGGCTGCTCGGGACCCTCATATTTCCAGGCGGAGACGTGCATGAATGCGTCGTCGTGGCGCAGCGCCTCGCCTTCGGGCGTTTGATGCTCGGTGCGAAAATGTCCGCCGCACGATTCCTCTCGGGTGAGGGCATCGCGGCACATCAATTCGCCAAACTCGAAGAAGTCCGCGACGCGCCCTGCTTTTTCCAGCGCTTGGTTGAGCTCCGCGCCGGAGCCCGGAACACTGACGTTGCTCCAGAATTCCTCGCGCAATTTCGGAATGCGTTCCAGTGCCTCGGCGAGGCCGGCGTTGTCGCGTGCCATGCCACATTTGTCCCAAAGCAGGAGGCCAAGCTCGCGGTGATACGAATCCACGCTGCGTTTTCCGCGCACGTCGAGCAGGCGCTGCGTGCGCTCCATCACGTCACGACGGGCATCGGAAAATGCGGCGTGGGACGAATCCGTTTTTTTGCCGAATTGCGTGCTGAGATATTCGCCGAGCGTGTAGGGAATCACGAAATAGCCGTCGGCGAGGCCCTGCATGAGGGCCGAGGCGCCGAGGCGGTTTGCGCCGTGGTCGGAGAAATTCGCCTCGCCGAGCACGTGCAGGCCGGGGACGTTGCTCATCAAATTGTAGTCCACCCACAGGCCGCCCATCGTGTAGTGGACAGCCGGAAAAATGCGCATCGGCCGCGCGTAGGCATTTTCGCCGGTGATGTTTTCATACATCTCGAAGAGATTGGCGTAACGCTCCTCGATGACCTCGCGGCCGAGGCGCTTGATCGCGTCGGCGAAATCAAGATAGACGCCGAGTCCGCCGGGGCCGACGCCGCGTCCATCGTCGCAGGCTTCCTTCGCGCTGCGCGAAGAGATGTCGCGCGGGGCGAGGTTGCCGTAGCTGGGATATTTGCGCTCGAGGTAGTAATCGCGCGCGTCTTCCGGAATTTCCGAAGGATTTTTTCCGCAATCCTCCTTCCGCTTTGGCGCCCAGACGCGGCCGTCGTTGCGCAGCGATTCGGACATGAGCGTAAGCTTCGACTGGTAGTCGCCGCTCACCGGGATGCACGTCGGGTGAATCTGCGTGTAGCAGGGATTTGCGAAGAGAGCACCGCGTTTGCAGGCGCGCCATGTGGCGGTGACGTTGCAGCCCTTCGCGTTGGTCGAAAGGTAGAACGCGTTTCCATAGCCGCCCGTGCAGAGGAGGACGGCGTCGCCGGCGTGGGTGGTGATTTCGCCGGTGACCATGTCGCGCACGACGATGCCCTTTGCGTGTCCGTCCACGACGACGAGGTCGAGCATTTCCGTGCGTGAAAACATCTTCACCGTGCCGCGGGCGATCTGGGCCTCGAGTGCCTGATAGGCGCCGAGCAGGAGCTGCTGGCCGGTCTGGCCGCGGGCGTAGAATGTGCGGGAAACCTGGGCACCGCCGAACGAGCGATTCGCGAGCAGGCCGCCGTATTCCCGGGCGAACGGCACGCCCTGCGCGACGCACTGGTCAATGA
>JBOHXO010000610.1:0-4833 GCA_050737475.1 Chthoniobacterales bacterium | reverse complement strand
TTCGATTGCCGCTCCGTTTGCCGGGTCGACGGACGATCCGAGCGGGATCGAAATTTTGCAAAGCACCAGCACCGCAACGATGCCAAGCGCCATGGCCACGACGTTCGTGCCATCGCGACCCCGAGTGCGCGTGAGCACTCCGAGCAGGAAGATGCCGAGCAGCGAACCGTAGCTGTAACCAAGAATGCCGAGCGCGAGCGGGATGATCGTGACGTTCGTGTGAAGCACGGTGTATGCGGCGACGGTCGCCACGATGATCATGAGCACGCCGAAAACGCTCGTAGCCTTGCGCGCGGCGCTGACGTTCTCCCGGTCGCTTCCGCCAGGCCGGATGTATGGCTGATAGAAATCGCGCACGAACGATGTGGCGAGCGCGTTCAACGCGGCGGAGGTCGAACCCATCATCGTGGCGAAGACACCAGCGACGATGAGACCGCGAATGCCGACGGGCATTTCGTGGACGATGAAGCGTGCAAAAACTTCGTTGTCGGTCGGCAGGGCTTCGGGTTTCACCTGGTAGCGAACCCAGAGAAGAACGCCCACGGAAAGAAACGACAGCACGATGGGAATGTCCGCGAAGCCGCTTAGAATGAGGGAAAGACGGGACTTGGCCGTATTTTCCGCGGTGAGCATGCGCTGCACCATGTCCTGGTCGGTGCCGTGCGTGGCCATGGTGAGAAACGTCGACCCGATGATCGCGGCAAAAATCGTGTAGGGATTTTCCAGCATCGCGCGAAGGGCTTCGCCGAACGGTTTCGTGGCGTCCCAGCCGGTGGCAAAAACCTGCACGTTCTGGCCGGCGAGTTTTTCGGTGACGGTGTGCCAGCCGCCCGGGATGTCGCTGAGCACGGCAAAGATCGAAAACAGGATCGCGCCGATCATGAGACACGCCTGGATGAGATCGGTCCAGACGACGGCCTTGATCCCGCCCGCCGCGGTGTAGAGCGTGGTGAGCACGGTCACGAATACGATGCCCCAGAAATACGTCCAGATCGTGACTTCGGAATCGGGAAACAAATACCGCCAGACGACGACGAGAATCACGCCGCCGAGGTAAAGGCGCACGCCGATGCCGAGCACGCGCGTGATGAGGAAGATGCCCGACGCCATGTTCTTCGTCGCGGGTCCGAAACGCAGCGTGAGAAATTCGTAAATGCTCTGGACGTTGTAGCGGTAGTAGGGCGCGATGAAGAGCCACGCGATGATGACCCGCGCGAGGATCGTGCCGATCGCAAGCTGCGCGTAGACGAAGCTGCGTGTATTAAAACCCTCGGCCGGTGCGCCAAGAAATGTCACCGCGCTCGTCTCGGCCGCGATGATCGAGGCCAGTACCGCCCACCATGGAATGGAATGTCCGCCGAGAGCGAAATCCTGCAGTGTCGAATTGCGGCGGGCAGCGTAGAGGCCGATGCCGACGATCACGACGAAGTAGATGAGGATTACCGCTCCATCAACGAGCAGATTGAATCCGTTGATGGCCGGATGCATCCGCTAAGGGGCGAGCTGCTTGACGAGCACCTTCGAGTTGCGCCCGCTCACTTGATATTTCTCGTAGCGCGACGCGGGCAGCACCTCGGGCTGCGCTTCGTTGTAGCCGCCTTTTTGCTGGAGGTAGGCGAAGGCTTGCGTCGAGAGCGCGAAGAGCCGCGTGAGGCCTTTTTCCTTCGCGAGATTTTCGGTGAAAGCCATGAGCTTGCGGCCGTAGCCCTGATTCTCATGCGTCTTGCTCACGTAAAGGCAGGCGAGCTCGCCGCACTTGTCCTCGGGATAAACGTGGAGTGCGACGCAGGCGACCGGCTGGCGGTCGAGCTCGAGCACCCAGTAATCCTCGATGTGCTCCATGATTTCGTTGCGCGTGCGCCGCACGAGTTCCTCGCTCTGCACGGATTGCCGGATGAGCGCCATCACGCCGCGCACGTCCTTTTTGAAGATGCGCCGGATCTGCTGGTATTCGTTCGAATACACCATCGTGCCAAATCCCTCGTGGCTGAAAATCTCGGTGAGCAACGCCTCGTTGATTCCTCCGTCGAGCAGGTGTGCCCGCCAGACGCCCTGCCGGCAGGCGCGCGCGGCGCATTCGAGCTTCGAGACGAGGCCGCGATCCGCCGTGGCGCGATTTTTTTTCACGAGATCCTCGGCCTCGCCGATGGAAATCAAACGCGGCATCCAGCCCGTGTCCCTGTAGGTCGCGGATGGCGCGAGGAAGATGAGTTTCGCGGCCTGGAGCGCCTCGGCGACCTCGACCGCGATGGTGTCGGAATTCACGCGATACGTGCGGCCCTCGCCGTCGAAGCCGAGCGGCGGAATCACGGGCACGATGCCTTCCTCGAGCAGAAGCTTGAGCGCCTTCGTGTCCACGCGCTCGACCTTGCCGGTGAATTGATAATCGCTGCCGCTCAAAATGCCGGCGGGGTGCGCGATGATCGCGTTCAAATACGCCGCGCGCAAATCCACGGCGGACAGGCCCTCCATGATTTCGTTCGTGAGCCGGATCGCGGCGTCAATGCTCACCTGCAGCGTGTCGGCGTCGGTGACCCCGGTGCCGTCGGCATTCGTGAGGTCGAGCTTGCGGCTGCGGGCGAGCGCCTCGATCTGCCAGCTCGCGCCATGCACGACGACCGTGCGGATGCTCAGCGAGCGGAGTACCGCGAGATCGAGCAGGATGTTCGGAAAATTTTCAGACGCTGCCACTTCGCCGTCCACGGCAATGACGAACGTGCGTCCGCGGAAACGCGGAACGTATTGCAGGATTTCGCGGAGATCGGAAACGTTCACGAGAGAGCGAGGATGTTTGAACATGCCGGGCTCGAAAGTGCAAGGACCTAGGGGACCGATTCGCGGCCCAGACGGAGCCGGGTGCGGTTAGGCGGCTCCGGGCATCTGCGCGGGGCGCTGGAGTTCGGCGTCAATGATACCGTGGATCAGCTCCGGTGTTTCGAGTGCGCCGAGCGCACCGGTGCGGCCGGCGAGAACGACGCGGCAGCTTGGAATGAATCGCACGATGCGGTCGGCATGCGAGGGCGGAAAACGATCTGGGAGGTCCGGCCACAGCACGCTCACGGGCTGCGTGAGGCGACCGAGCTGGGATTTCACGTCGTAGAGCAGGCGACCGCGAAGGAAAGTCAGCAGCGCGTGCTCCGCGCCGTATTGACCGGCGAAACTCGTGAGCACGTCCACGACATCGTCGCCGATGCGCGCGGGATCGCCGTAGCCGAAACGCGTGAGCCAGTTTCGGATGAAGGGGCGGCGGGCGAAATAGTTTTTGTAGACGAAGGCGTTGAGCATCGGCGCGCGGGAGAGCGCAGAAAGGCCGAGCGGCATGCGGCGGAACGACGCGTCGAGGCCAATGGGCGCATACAACACGAGGCGATTGACGAGATCGGGATGCTGGACGGCGAGCTTCACGGCGAGCGCGGCGCCGAAACCGGACGCCACGACGGATGCCGTGCGGCCGCCGGAAATCGAGTGCAGCAAATCGGCGAGCGCGCGGACGTGATCATCCGCGTCGAGGCCACGGCGCGGACGCTCCGACTCACCGAAGCCGATGAGATCGGGCGCGATGACTTCGCAGCCGACCGCAAATTGCGGATAGACGCGCGACCATTCGAACGACGACGCGCCGGGATAAATACCGTGCAGGAAGATCAGCGGCTCACCCGCGCCGGATGTGTGATAAACGATTTCGCCGTGCGTGGTCTGGCAGATGCGCGTCGCAAAAATCGCGGGCGAGATGATGTCGGGGAGCGGCTGTCGCGTGGTGCGCTGCATGCCATAACGAATGGCGAGGGCGACCGCTCCGAGCAGTCCCACACCCAAACCCACACCGACGGCGGGTTTCTTTTTGAAAAAATCCAGCACGCGAAGACGGCTACACGATGGCGCGAATCAGGCCGCTTGCAAGCGCGGCTTCACTTGAGGCGCACGATTCCCGAGCCAGGCACGATGCGGCCGATCACGCGGCCCTTCGTTTTTTTGACGATCGCGGGTGCGTTTTTTTCGGAAACGATGAGCACCATGCCGATGCCCATGTTGAAAACCTGAAACATCTCGTCGCGCGGCACCTTGCCGGTCTTGCCCATGATCTCGAAGATCGCCGGCACCTTCCACAAGGCGGTGTCAATTTCCGCATCGAGCGCGGCGGGGAGCACGCGTGGGAGGTTGTCAATCAAGCCGCCACCGGTGATGTGCGCGGCGGCCTTGAGCACGCGCGGCGGCAGGCTGGCCATGAGCGGCTGGTAGTTTTTGTGCACGCGGAGGAGTTCGTCGCCGAGCGTGCCGGTCACGCCCGCGAGCTTCGACTTCGGCGTGAGTTTCATTTTCTCAAAAAGGATTTTTCGCGCGAGCGAGTAGCCGTTCGTATGGAGGCCGTTCGAGGCGAGGCCGATGAGCACGTCGCCCTTTTTCACCGCGGAGCCGTCGAGCATTTTTGCGCGGTCCACGACGCCGACGATCGTGCCGGCGACATCGTATTCGCCGGGCTGATACATGCCGGGCATCTGCGCGGTCTCGCCGCCGATGAGCGCGCAGCCGCCCGCCTTGCAGGCCTTCGCGAAGCCTTTCAAAATTTGCGTGAAAATCTTCGGCTCGAGCGTGGCGGAGGCGAGGTAATCGAGAAAGAAGAGCGGACGTGCGCCGACGACAGCGATGTCGTTGATGCAGTGATTGACGAGGTCCTGGCCGATCGTGTCGTGCTTATCCGCGGCGAATGCGATTTTCAATTTCGTGCCGACACCGTCCACGCTCGACACGAGCACAGGGTCCTTCATGCCGCGAAAATCCGGACGGAACAATCCGCCGAAACCGCCGATTTTTCCAAGCACCTCGGGGCCGTGC
>JBOHXO010000609.1:0-2261 GCA_050737475.1 Chthoniobacterales bacterium | reverse complement strand
TCACGTTTCCGCGCGAGATAAACTCCTTGAATTCCTTGCCGAGGCTCATGGTTTCAATGCGGTTGGCCTTCGAGCTAATCAGTTTTTGTATTGCTTCGCCATCGCTTTCGCGGCGACCGCGATCCGCTCGCGCAGCTCCTTCGGCTTGAGCACCTCGGCGTGCTCACCCCAGCTCAAAATCCAGTTTTCGAGATCGGGCGCCACGCTCACGTCGAGCCGCAGTTCCGCGCCGCCATCCTTCTTCTCCTCGAGCCGCTGCGACGGATGCCACTTGCGCTCGGCCGCGAGCCGCGCCGCAAACGCGTCCAGCCGCAGCACCACGCGCTCGACCTTCCCGCTCTGGAATGCCGAAAAACTCCCGGAAAACATTTCCGCCACCGAAAATTTGTCCGGCTTTTTGAAAGTCGCGCCGGTCTCGACGACATCCTCCAGTCGCGCCAGCGCAAACGTCCGCACGGCCTCGCGATCGCAATCGAAACCGATGACATACCATTGGTTCGCGAGGCACCCGAGGTGATACGGGCGCACCCGCCGCGGCTCGGATTTCCCTTTTTTCAACGACCGGTAGGCGAACCGCACCTCCTGCCGCTTGAGCGTCGCCTCCGCCAGCGTCTGGAAGGAGCCCAGCTCCGTGGCTTCCAGTCCCTGCGCGCGAAACGAAATGGCCTGCGTCAGCTCATGCAGCGCAATTCCGCTCTCGCCCTCCATCCCCGCTGCAAGCTTTGAAAACGCCGATTGCAGCGGCTTCTCGAAAGCCGTGCCGCGGTATTGCTCGGCCGCTTTCTGCGCGATCAGCAGCGCCACCAGTTCGCCATGGCTCACCTGCACCGTGGGAAAATTTGAGACCGGCTCCGTGTAGTAATAACCGTGCTCCGCGCGGTCGTAAGCGATCGGCAGGCCGAGCTGGTCGCGCATGAATTCGATGTCCCGGTGGATCGTCTTCGTCGCGACTTCCAGCTCCCTCGCGAGCTTGAAGCAATTCGGATGGCGCGATCCGGTCAACTTGCCGTGGATGGCCAGCATCCTCGCCAGCGGCGGACGCGCCAGACCGGCCGTCCCGCTTTTTTTTGAATTTTTTCCGGCCATTGGACAGCCAGTGTCCGATACCGGTTTGTAGAGTCAACGCAGGAATTATGAAAACCATACATGCACTGCTCAAATCACTCCGCACGGAAATCCGCCCCGTTTACCAGCAGCTCGAGCTGCCATTGTCGGGCCGCAAGCTCACCCGCCGCGAGGAACGCACGCTCGTTCAACTTCGCCGGCTGCGCGAACGGCTCGCGATGGCCTAGGGTTGCGCGGCGGCGCATGCCGCGGACTTGCGCGTCTTCACGAGCGTCAGCCGCGTCCCGCGCGGCTTTGGCTCGAACACCACGCTGTCGAACGCGCTGTGTAAAATTCGCACGCCGAGTCCGCCGGGACGGAAATCGGTGAGGTCGCGACTGCGGATCTTCGCCGGATCGCAGGACTTGCCGTAGTCGCGCAGAGTGCAGCGGATGCCACGCCGCGTGCTTTCCAGCGACATGCGGATCGCTCGTTCCGTGCAGCCGCCGTAGGCATGGCGGATGATGTTCGTGCAGGCCTCGTCGAGCGCGAGGACCATTAATTCCGCCTCCATCTCGGGCACATCCGACGCGAGCAAAAAATCGCGCGCCGCGTGCCGCATGCCGGCGAGTTTGCTGGTATCGGCGGAAAATTTGAGCTGCAGATTCATCGAAAGCCCGCCACGAGGAGCGTGAGATCGTCGCGGGCGGGCGATCCCTCGCGAAACCGTTCTTCGGTGGTCACGAGAAGATCAACGATTTCCTGCGGCTGCGCAAATTTTCGCGTGAGCGTTTCGCCGATCAGGTCCTCGAAAAATTGCCCGCTTCCGGGGTTGCGCGACTCGGACAGCCCGTCCGTGTAGCACATGAGGTAATCGCCCTCCGCCAGCTCGACCTTGCCCTGGCGGTAGGAAACCTGCGGCATCACGCCGAGTGGCAGCGCGCCCTCGGTGAGAATTTCGATCGGCGCTTCGTTCGCACGCACGAGCCACGGACGGCAATGGCCCGCGCTGGAAATCTCGATGCGGCGCGAGTCCGGCGTCATCCGGCCCACGAGCGTGGTGGCGAACATTCCGCGCACGATCTGCTCGTGGAGCGTGGCATTGAGCGTCGAGAGCGCGTTGGACGGGCTTGTCGTCGTGGCGAAGACAAACTGCATCGCGCTGAGAATCTGCGCCATGAGCAGCGAGGCTGGGATGCCCTTGCCCGATACGTCGC
>JBOHXO010000608.1:0-7274 GCA_050737475.1 Chthoniobacterales bacterium | reverse complement strand
CTGCGCAACCTGCGCGACCTGGGAAATTCCGTGATCGTCGTCGAGCACGACGAGGACCCCATCCGCTCCGCCGACCACGTGCTGGACCTCGGCCCCGGTGCCGGTCCGCGCGGCGGCCGCCTCGTCGCGCAGGGCACGATCGCCGATTTGATCGCATGCGACGAATCGCTCACGGGCCAGTATTTGAGCGGACGCCTGGGCATTCGCGTCCCGAAGATGCGTGTGGCGCCGCGCAAGAAACGCGAGCTCGCCGGGGAAATCGGCGACGGCTGGCTCACGGTCATCGGCGCGCGGGAAAACAATCTCAAGAACATCAAGGCGGCGTTTCCCGTGAGCTGCCTCACATGCGTCACCGGCGTTTCCGGCAGCGGAAAATCCACGCTCGTGAACGACATCCTGCGCGCCGTGCTGGCCCGCGATCTCAATGGCGCGAAGGAAAAGCCCGGCGTGCACGGCTCGATCACCGGCGTCGAGCAATTCGACAAGGTTGTCGTGATTGACCAAAGCCCGGTCGGCCGCACACCGCGCTCGAATCCCGCGACTTATTCCGGCGCGCTCGGCCCCATCCGCGATCTCTTCGCCCAGCTGCCCTCGTCCCGCGTGCGTGGCTACAACACGAGCCGGTTTTCATTCAACATGAAAGGCGGTCGCTGCGAGCACTGCCAGGGCGACGGATTCATCAAGATCGAGATGCACTTCCTCGCCGACGTGTATGTCGAATGCGAGGTCTGCCGCGGCCGCCGCTACAATCGGGAGATGCTCGAAATCACCTACAAGGGCAAGAATATCGCCGACGTGCTCGACATGACGATTGACGAAGCCGCCCGTTTTTTTCGCAACATCCCGTCGCTGTCCGACAAACTCGACACGATGCTGCAGGTCGGCCTCGGTTACCTGCGACTCGGGCAGTCCGCGACCACGCTCTCCGGCGGCGAGGCGCAGCGGCTCAAGCTCGCCAGCGAACTCGCGCGGCGCGCAACGGGCCGCACAGTTTACATTCTCGACGAACCGACGACAGGCCTGCATTTCGCGGACATCCACAAGCTGCTCGAGGTGCTCGTGAAGCTGCGCGACGCGCGCAACTCGCTCATCGTGATCGAGCACAATCTCGAGGTCATCAAGACGGCGGACTGGGTGATTGATCTCGGCCCCGAGGGCGGCGATCGCGGCGGACAGATCGTCGCCGAGGGCACGCCCGAGGACATCGCGGCTTGCGCGCAAAGCCACACCGGCCGATACCTCAAGGCAATCCTGGAACGATGATCCGGCGCTCTCTGATTTTTTTCGCGATTCTTTCCCGCGCCTTTGCGGGTGAGGCGGAGAATGCCGTGGCGCAGGGGCGCTCCGCCCGTGCCGACGGCGTGCCGCAGGCCGCGATCCACGACCTGAAAGCAGTGGCTTCCCGCGACGACGACACGAAGGTTCTCGTGGAACTCGCGCGCTGTCTCATCGAGTCGGATCGCGAGGCGGAAGCGATTTTGTGGCTCGATAAATCAACGCAACACAATCAACCGGACATCATTTTCTGGCGGGCGCAGGCATTTGCGCAGAAGGGTGATTACGAAAAAGCCCTGGCCGATTACACGCGCGCGGCCGGCAAAAATTTCTCGCAGCGGGACGCCGCCGATTTCGGGCGCGCGCGCATGCTCGAGGCGTTGGGACGCTCGAAGGAGGCGCTCGACGCGTATTGGAAAATTTCCCAATCCAGCGCATGGCGCAACGCGGCGAACCTCGCCAGTGCCGAATTGCTCATCAAGAACGGGCGGCGCAGCGATGCGGAACATGTGCTCAATGATTTCAAGGCGGGCAGCCCGGAGGAAAAAAGCTTCAGGAATTATTTGCAGGGGCGTCTTGCGCTGGAGGACGACCACGTGAATCTCGCGAAGCAAATCTACGACGACTTTTCGCCGAAGAACAACGAGCTTGCGGCCGGCGCGGTGATTGGCAAGGCGGATGCCTATGGGAGGGAAAAGAACATCGAAAAGGCCGAGGCTCTGTTGGAGTCCTTCATCAGCGAGAACCCGGACAATCCCTTGCTCGGCGCGGTATTCGCAAAGCTCGACCAAATTCGCGCCATCGAAAAAGGCCCCTCCAATTCCGCACTCAAATCGTGGGAGAATGATGACGATCACGCCTTGCGTTCGGAGTATGCGACTTTCTATCTCGCCCGCAGCGACGACCGTGAGGAACGCACCGACCGCGCGATTCGCAACTACACGCAGTTCATCAAGGACAACCCGACGCATCCGCTGCGCACCGAGGCCGCGATCCGGCTGGTGAGGCTGCTGCTCTCCACCAGGCAGGTCGCCGCCGCAGCCAGTGCACTGCCGTCCGACGATTCCACGACGGACCGTGCCGCACGCGCACGGTTGCGATTCCTGCGAGGGGTGATCCAATACGAATCCAACGACTTTCCCGGTGCGGCGAAGACATTTGTCGGTGCCGCCAATCTCGATTCCGCGCTCGCGGAGGCCGCGCTGGCCAATGCTGCGCTTTCCGCTGTCGCCGGCGGCAGCGAAACGCAGGCCGCGGAAATGCTCAATGCGCTGCGGAAGGAAAATCCGCTTGTTGCGCGCCGCATCGAGCTCGCCCAGGCCTTCGAGAGCGCTCGTGCGGATAATCCCGACAGCGCCGAACAGCTCGCATGGATCGCGAACCGCGGCGGAGCCATCGGTGAACGGGCCCGTCTCGCCCTCGCGGAACGAAGGTGGCTCGACGGGGACAGGGCGGCCGCGCAATCCGAATTCATCCGCGTCGCAAATTCCAAAGCCGCGGGCCGCGAGGACCAGAAGGATTATTTCGCCGTTTATCTCGCGGACGACGGATCGCAGCGCGCCGTCGAGGCTGTCACCGAGGCCGCGCAGGCCTTCATTGCCGCGAATCCCGATTCGCCCCGCGAGTCCGACGTGCGGATGAAATGGGGCGAAGTGTTGATGCGCTCCGGCGATTTTCGCGGAGCCCGCCAGCAATTCGAGGAGGCTGCGCGCAATGCCGCCGACCCGGCGACGAAGCAAGGCGCGTGGTTCCTCGCGGCGCGCGCCGCGATTGCCAGCATGAATCCCGCCGAACTCGATGCGGCGATCCAGCTTCTCGAGGACGTCGCCCAGGCAAAGACCGAGCCGCTCGCCACCCAGGCGCGCATCGAGCAGGCCATGCTGCAAAGCGCGCTCGGCCATCCGAAGGATGCCATTGCCATTCTCGACAGCCTTGCCGCGTCGAAATACCCGCGGCTGCGGATCATCGCCCGATTGAAAAAAGGCGAGACGCTGCTGGCGATGGGCGCGACCGACAAATCGCAAATTGACAGGGCGATCGGCGAATGGCTCGCCGTTGCCGCCGATCCCGATGTGCTGCCCGCGGAGCGAAATGAAGCGCTCACCCGCGCGGGAGCCGCCAGCGCGCAGAAAGGCGACCTCGACGCCGCGCTCGCCTCCTACTATGAGGTGCTCACCGCGCCGCGCGACAGGCAGCCCGAGTATTTCTGGTATTACAAGGCGGGCTTCGACGCCGCGCAGCTTCTCGATGCCGGAAAGCGTTACAAGGAGGAGGCCGCGATCTACGAAAAAATGGCCGGCGCTCCCGGTCCGCGGGCCGATGAATTCAAGGACCGCTTAAAGCGCTTGCGGCTGGAGAACTTTATCTGGAAAAATTGACCCCTTCCTCAAATGGCTATTACCGATCACGTCAAACTCTTCATTCCCGGTCCCGTCGAAATTTCCGATAAAACCTTTCGCGCGTTCTGCACGCCGATGATCGGACACCGCAGCGGCGACTTCAAAAAACTCTACGCCGGAATTCATCCGCGCCTGCAGGAGCTCTTCGGCACGAAGCAGCCCGTCTTTATTTCCACGTCGTCCGCATGGGGCGTGATGGAGGGAGCCATCCGCAATCTCGTCGCGAAGAAAGTGCTGAATTGCATGAATGGCGCGTTTTCGGACAAGTGGCTCGACGTCAGCAAGCGTTGCGGCAAGGAGGCCGTAGGTCTTCAAGTCGAGTGGGGCCAGCCGATCACGCCCGAGGCCGTGGATGCCGCGCTCGCACAGGGCGGCTTCGACGTCGTTACCCTCATCCATAACGAGACCTCCACCGGTGTGCGCAACCCGCTCAAGGAAATCGCTGCCGTCGTGAAGAAACACCCCGGTGTCCTCCTCATCGTGGACACCGTTTCATCGTTCTCCACCGAGCCGATCAACATGGACGAACTCGGCATCGACGTCCTCCTCACCGGCAGCCAGAAAGCGCTCGCCCTGCCGCCCGGAATGGCGCTGTTCAGCGTCTCGGAGGCCGCCTTTGAGCGTGCCGCCACGATCAAGGACCGCGGATACTATTTCGATTTCATCGAGTTCAAGAAGAACCAGGCCGATGACATGACGCCGAGCACGCCGGTGATTTCGCACATCTACGCGCTGCGCTCAAAACTCGACGATATTTTCAGCGAGGGGCCGGAAAATCGTTACGCCCGCCACGCGAAGCTGAATGGCATCGTGCACGAGTGGGTGAAAAAGAACGGCTTCGAGTTCTTTGCAGCGGAAGGCTACCGCTCGCTCTCGCTGACGTGCGTGAAAAACAATCGCGAGGTGGATGTTGCCGAGTGGATCAAGCGCCTGCGCGAGAAATACCACTGCGTGATTGACGGCGGCTACGGCAAGATCAAGGGCAAGACCTTCCGCATCTCGAACATGGGCGACGAGACCGAGGAGACGATCACCACGCTCCTCGGTTGGCTCGACGACACGCTACCGGCCTAGGGGCTGGGCGTCGTTGCGGGTTCGGGCGTCGGGGTCGGAGTTAATGTCGGCGTTGGCGTCGGAGTGGGGGATGCCGGCGCGGTGGCTTCGTGCACTTTTTCGCGTGCGGCATCCGCTGCCCCCTTGAGGGATTCGAGGGCGCTGTCGCCTGTTGCCTTGAGTTTTTCTCCGGTATCGCGAGCCACCGCTCCCGCCTTGTCCGCTGCTTCCTTGAGCTTCGGCTCCGCTTCACGCGCGGCTTCGGAAGCATCCTCGGAAAGCTTGTCCGCCGCCCTGGCAGCGGCGTTGGCCGCCTCCGTGGCTTTTCGCGTGAGCCGTTCGGTCAACGTCTCGGGTGTGGGGGTTGGCGTGGGTGTCGCGACAGCCTTTGGCTTTTTGGTCCCGCAGGCGCTCAATGCGATTGCAGCAATCGTCGCAAAAATGAGGTTCTTCATGATGTTGGGAATCGTCAATGGCTCACCAGTCGCGCGTCTGCATCCTGCTTGAGCCATTTCCAGGCTTCGGACAATCGTGTTTTCGCCGCGCTTTTTGATTCCTCCACAATGCCGCCCGGCGGCTGGGCAACGAACATGTAGAATTTGATTTTCGGCTCGGTGCCGGAGGGACGGACGGCGATGCGGAGTCCGCCTTCCACTTCAAAAATCATCATCGCCTCGCGCGGAATTTCGTCGCCTTCAATATCCACCAGGCCGCCAAGCGAGAAGTCGCGCACCTGGACGACCTTCGCTCCGCCGATCACCGCGGGCGGGCTGCTGCGATAGGATTCCACGAGCGCCTGGATTTTTGCGGCGCCGTCTGCGCCTTCCATCACGAGCGATTCGCTGTGCTCAAGGTGAACGCCAAACTCCGCAAACAATTCGTCGAGCAGGTCGGGGAGTGTCTTCCCGTTTGCCTTCGCGAAGGCGGCGACTTCGGCGAGCATCACGGCAGCGGCGTTTGCGTCCTTGTCGCGCACAAAGTCGGCGCCGCTGTAGCCGTAGCTTTCCTCGCCGCCGAAGACAAACTTCGTGCCGTCGTTGGAGGGATCACCTGCGGCGATGGCTTCGTATTTTGCGAGCTTGGCTCCGATGTATTTGAAACCGGTGAGCGTCTCAACACAGCGCACTCCGAACTTCGCGGCGATTGCTTTTTGAAGGTCGGTGGTGACGAACGTCTTGATGATCACGCCGTTCGTGCCGCCGGATGCGACGAACTTTTTCGCGCGATACCAGGCCATGAGCGAGCCAAGCTGATTTCCAGTGAGCAGCTGGAGGGCGCCATCGCTGCCGCGCGCTGCGACGCCCAGGCGGTCGGCGTCGGGGTCGGTGGCGAGCACAAGATCCGCGCCTTCGGCATCCGCCTGCTGCATGGCGAGCGTGAGCGCCTCGGCGTTTTCCGGGTTGGGGGACTTTACGGTCGGGAAGCGGCCGTCGGGGGCGTCCTGCGAGGCGACCGTGGAAACCGTGCAGCCGATGCGTCGCAGTGCGGGCACGCTGATGACGCCGCCCACGCCGTGCAGCGCGCTGAAAACCACACGCAGTCCGGCGGCCCGAACAATGGCGGGATCCAGCAGCAGCGTTTCCAATTGCGCGAGATACGCTTCGTCCATTTCGTGATCGAGGGATATGACGCGTCCTCGCTCGGTGGCGGGCTCGTAATTTTCGCCGGTGATTGCATTCACGCGCGCGATGATGCCGCCGGCGTGTGGTTCGACGATCTGGCCACCGTCGGCGAAGTAGACCTTGTAGCCGTTGTATTCCGGCGGGTTGTGGCTTGCGGTGAGGTTGATGCCGGCCACGGCGCCGGTTTGCCGGACGGCGAAGGAAAGTTCGGGAGTGGATCGCGCTCCTTCGAACAGCAGGGCATCCATGCCGAGATCGGCGATGACCTTCGCGACGAATTCCGCGAACTCGCGCGAGAAATGCCGCGTGTCGTGCGCGATGCAGATCGCAGGCCGCGTGGATGGGACGCCGAGGTGCGGCGTGCGTCCGCTCTTCGCATGCCAGTCGAGGGCATAGGCGACAAGGCCCTGCGTGGCGCGACTGAGGTTGTAGTAGTTGATTGCGTTCGTTCCGACGCAGGGATGCTCGGGACGCCCATTTGATCCGCCTGCGCCCTGCTCGGCGGCAGTGACGATAGCGCCGATGGTTTTTCCGCGCAGTCCGCCCGTGCCGAATGCGAGCGTGCGGAAAAAGCGATTGTCCAACTCGGCCCAGGCCTGTGATTCGACGAGTTCGCCTATTGCCGCGAGTGCGACGGGGTCAGTATTCGAAGCAAGAAACTGACAGCACTGCGTGGCAGAGGAAGCCAGCAATTTTTCCGCTGCGGCGGCCTGATTGATTGATGACAACAAATCCAACATCTCGCCCCTGTGCGTAGCGGGCGAAGACGCTGCCTTCAAGCTCAGGCAGCGTGACGGAGCGCGATAAAGCGGGCGACCGCCTGGGCCGCCCGCTCGAGTTCGCAAGGGCCAGACGTATTATTGAGCGCCTGTCGTCGGCTTGCCGTCGGAGGAGAGTAATACGCCTTCCGTGGAAAGTTTTTGTC
>JBOHXO010000607.1:0-1972 GCA_050737475.1 Chthoniobacterales bacterium | reverse complement strand
CGACACGCTCGTCATCATCAGCCCGCACAAGGAAAGCATCCGCTACGAATTCGCGCGCGCATTCGGCGAATACTACAAAAAGAAAACCGGCCGCACCGTACGCATTGACTGGCGCATCATCGGCGGCACCACCGAGATCGCGACCTACCTCAAGGGCGAATATTTCAACGCCTTCAAGAATGAATGGACGCAAAAGCTGAAGCGCCCATGGACTCTCGACGTCGCCAGCGCTTTTCGTGACGGCTCCATCCAGCTTCCCGCCGATCCTGCGCAGGACACTCCCGCGCAGGCCGCGCGCCGCGCATTTCTCGCCTCGAACGCCGGCATCGGCATTGACCTTTTCTTCGGCGGCGGCTCGTTCGATTTCATCGCGCAGGCGAAGCTGGGCAACCTCGTGGATTGCGGCGTGGTCAAGGCCCACCCCGAGTTGTTCACCGACGCGAGCATCCCGCTCACCGTTTCCGGCGAACCCTATTACGATCCCGCCGGCCGCTGGATCGGCACCTGCCTCTCCTCGTTCGGCATCTGCTACAACTCCGACTCGCTGCGCCGGCTCGGCATTTCCGAAATTCCCGCCGGCTGGAGCGACCTCACAAATCCGAAATTTTTCAAACAAGTCGCGCTCGCCGATCCGACGAAGAGCGGTTCCAGCGCGAAGGCGTTCGAAATGGTCATCCAGCAGCAGATGGCCGGCGTCGTGGCGGAAACGAGCGGCTCTGCCACGGCCGAGGCCAGCGATGCCGCGCTCGCCGAGGGCTGGAAGCGCGGAATCGAACTCCTGCTCAAGGCCTCCGCAAACTCGCGCTACTTCGCCGACGACGCGAGCAAGGTGCCCGTGGATGTCGCGGCCGGCGACGCGGCCATCGGCATGAGCATTGATTTCTACGGCCGCTTCCAAAGCGAGATGATCCGCGTCGGCGACCAGCCCTCGCGCCTGCAATATTTCACGCCGCTCGGCGGCTCGTCCGTCGGCGTGGACCCCATCGGAATGCTGCGCGGCGCGCCGCATTCCGAACTCGCGAAGGAATTCATCGAGTTCACGCTCTCGATCGAGGGACAGAAATTGTGGAACTTCAAGGTCGGCACGCCCGGCGGCCCCGTGCGCTACGCGCTCCGCCGATTGCCCGTCCGCAAGGAACTCTACGCGCCGGAATACACCGCCTTCCGCTCGGACCCCACGGTCTTCCCCTACGAGGAGGCAAAGTCCTTCACCTACCACGACGCGTGGACCGGCCCGCTCTTCGCAGCGCTGCGCTTCGCCATACGTGTGAGCTGCATTGACTCGCATGACGAGCAGGCCGCCGCATGGCGTGCGCTCATTGCCGCAAACTTTCCGCCGCAGGCGACCGCTGCATTTTGCGACATCGCGAAAATTGATTTTGCCTCCGCGCGCGACGTCATCAAACCCGCGTTGAAAGGCTCCACGCCGCTCGACGAAGTGCGCCTCGCCCGCGAACTCGGCGATCACTTCCGCGCCCAATACCGCCACGCCGAGGAGTTGGCGAAACAAGGAAAATGAAGAACCACAGAGGACACAGAGAACATGGATGCATTCGGAGGAGTCTTTCATCCTCCGTGCCCTCTGTGTCCTCTGTGGTTCAAAAATGACTTCTCATCCCACGCAAATCGCGCTCCGGCCCGCGCCGACACCGCGCCGCTTTCCGCTCACCGGCTCGCACATCGTTTTCGCGCTCACCGCGCTGTTCTTTTTCTTTTTCTTCGCGCTACCGATTTGGGAAACGGTCAACGGCGCCTTCCGCCTCCCCGGCGGCGGCTTCACGCTCGCCTACATCGCCGAGGTTTTTCGAAATCCCATCTACCTCGAGGGCCTGTGGAATTCCGTGCTCATGGGCGTGCTCAGCACCGCCCTTGTCGTGCTCATCGCGCTGCCGCTCGCGTTCCTCACCGACCGTTTCATTTTTCCTGGCAAGGGACTTTTCTCCGCGCTCATTCTCGTGCCGATGATCCTGCC
>JBOHXO010000606.1:0-5264 GCA_050737475.1 Chthoniobacterales bacterium | reverse complement strand
CAACATCCTCCTCCGCGAGGACGGCGAGCCGCTCGTCGTGGACTTCGGCCTCGCAAAAATGGACGGCTCCGGCGGCGGCTCCGCATCGCTTTCCGTCTCCGGCCACGTCGTCGGCACCGTGGAGAACATGGCGCCCGAACAGGCCATGAGCAGCAAGACCGTGGACGGCCGCGCCGATGTCTTCTCGATCGGCACGATTCTCTACCAGCTCCTCACCGGCCACAAATTCTTCACCACCACCGGCAATCTCCTCGCCGACGCGCAGACGCTCCAGACCTACAATCCGCACCGTCCGCGATTGTTGAACAAGCGCATTGATCCCGACCTCGAGATCATCACGATGAAGGCGCTGCGCCACGACCGCGCGGACCGCTACCGCACCGTCTCCGCGCTCCAGGCCGACATCGAACGCTTCCTGCGCGGCGAACTCATCAGCGCGAAACCCATCAACCCCGGCGAGCTGCTCAAGAAACTCGTGCTCCGCCACAAGGCCATCACCGCCGTGAGCGCCGCGTCCCTCCTCATCCTCACCGTCGGCCTCGGCGCCGCCGCGTGGATGATCAACGACCGCCGTCTCGCCGCCGTCGCCGCGCAACGCGAAACCGAAAAGGCGCTCATCGAAACCAAGGCCCAGCGCGCGCAGGCTGAGAAGGCGCAAAAACTCGCCGAGAAGCAAAAGGAGGCGTCCGATCGCGCGCTCGCCCAGTTGGAACTTGCGCGCAAGGCCGAGCAGGAGGCGGTCGGATTGCACCAGCGCGCCGTCGCCGAGGCCCAGCAATTCTCGCAGGAAAAGGACCAGGCCGAAGCCGAGCGCGAAAAACTCGCGCAGCTCGCCGACAAGCAGGCCGACGAACTTCGCAAGACGCAGGAACGCCTTAAAAATCTGCAGACGAAGAACGAGACGAAAGGCGAGAATCAGGAGCGTCTCGCCGAGGCGCGCAAGGCGATGGATGACGCGCTCACGAATTACCAGTTCGAGTTCAGTCCGAAAGGCCTCGAGCAATTCACGAGCGCGCAATCCATCCTCAAGCGCGTCAATGCCGTGATGAAGCAGCTCAACGCAGTGCTGAACATCACTCCGGATTTCGTGCCCGCGCTGCTCATGAAGGCGCGGCTCCACATCGCCGCGCTCGAGATGGAATCCGCGCGACTCACACTGCACCGCGCTGAGGAAGCCTCGAAGGCCCATCCCGCACAGCCCGGAGCCGAGGACATTCCCGCGCTCACGAAAATTGTCGAGACGACCGGCGCTTCGCCATCCGGGGAAACAATCTCCGCGAATCTCCGCAAGACCGGCGACCACCTGGACTGGCCCGCCGCCAACCTGCTCGACGCGCTCCGCATGCACGCATCGAGCCGCAAGCCCGGCACGCTGACGACGAGCGTGTTCGGGCGCCAGCCCGACGAGGAGGAGGTCGCCGTCAACCTTCGCATCGCGAACCCAAAAATCGGCGCTGTGAAGGCCACCCGCGATTCCGCGGGCAGCATTACGATCGAAATGCCGAAGACATCCGGCGCGGTGGACCTCTCGCCGTTGCGCGGCCTCGCCGTCCATACGCTGCGCATCGCCGGCGCTGAGGAAGTGGACTGGCGCACGTTGCACGCGCTGCCCGTCGTCGAGCTCGACCTTGGCGGGTGCGCCATTTCCAACCTCGGCATGTCCGCGCAAAATCGCGGCCTGCTCCGCGTGCGCTCGCTGCATGTCGCCGGCACGAAAATCGCCGACCTTCGCGAGATCGCGCAATTGCCGTTGCTCGAGGACCTCGATGTCTCCGGCACTCCGGTTCGCAACCTTCTTCCCCTCTCCGGCCGCCGCATGCTGCAGCTCAACATCGCGGGTTGCACCGCCGCCCCGCTTTCGGTGCTCGAATGGATGCCGCTGCAAACCCTCGTGCTCACGCCCTCGCTCTGCCCGGAGTTGAAATCGAACCCCCGGCTGCGCGCCAGCCGCACGCTGCGCTCGATCCGCGCTCCCGGCGACCCCGCGGAGCAGACCGCCGCGGAATTCTGGCGCAAACTCGACGCGGGCGACTACGACAAGCCCGCCGCCCCTTGACTTGCGGCCCTGCGCCGGTTCTGCTCCCCTTCCCACCGCATGAAACCCGAGATCACGGTCGAGCCGGCCACCGCCATGGAAATGGCCCGCCAGACACGCAAGCCGCTGCGCAAGCTTTACTATTGGACGCTGCACTGGGCCGGCACGCGCTTCGCCACCCCCGCGCTCTTCATCATCTCGTTTGCCGAGGCCTCGTTTTTTCCCATCCCGCCGGATGCGCTGCTCCTTCCCATGTGCTTCGCGAAGCCGAAGAAATGGTTTCTCTTTGGATTCTGGTGCCTCCTCGGTTCCGTGCTCGGCGCCATCGCCGGCTGGTTGATCGGGCTTTATCTATGGGATGCCGTTAGCGCATTTTTCTTCAAATGGATTCCGGGATTCAGTGCGGAAAAGTTCAACACCATGGCAACCGCCTACCAGCACTATGCGTTCTGGATCATCATGGCCAAGGGACTCACGCCGATCCCGTTCAAGCTCATCACGATCAGCGCCGGCGCCTGCAAGGTGCCGCTCTCCACGCTCATCATTTCGGCCGTCATCAGCCGTGGCGCGCGCTTTTTCGGCCTCGCCCTTCTCGTGCGAATCTTTGGCGACCGCGCACGCCCCTTCATCGAAAAATATCTCACATGGGTGCTGCTCGCGTGCTTCGCGGCATTGATCCTCGGCCTCTTCGCATTGAAGTTCCTTCCGCATTGAACCCATGAACGACGTGACGCAGCCCCCGCCGATTCTCGACCGCGCCCGCAGCGTGATCGGTCTGCTTTGGGGCCGGCTGCTCACCGGCATCGTCATCGCTGTGCCGCTGATCGTGACGTTGTGGGTGCTGAACCTCGCCTATTCGTTCATCGCGAAAATCAGCCAGCCGATTTGGACGGACGTCCTCCACATCGAAAGAACTCCGACGTATCTCAACTTCCTCACCACGGTGCTGCTGCTCATCGCCGTTGGCTTCACCGCGACGCACGTCATCGGTCGCAAGCTCATTGACCGTATCGAAGCCGTGCTCATGCGCGTGCCTCTCATCGCTCCGCTCTACGGCGCGGTGAAACAAATGATCGATTCGTTTCGCATGATGAAATCGGGCGAAGCCAAGCGCGTCGTCTATCTCGAATATCCAAGCGAAGGCTCGCTGCTTCTCGGCTTCGTCACCGGCTACTACTTCGAGCCGAAGCGACAGCGGAACTACACGCTCGTGTTTCTCCCGATGGCGCCGAATCCGCTCGCCGGCTTCGTCGTCGCCGTCCCTAACGAGAAAATCATGGAGTGCTCGCTGACCTTCGAGGAAGCGTCGAAACTCATTGTCTCCGGCGGCCTCGTGGTGCCGCCACCGCCCGGCGATTCTCCCGCCATCGAGCGCCCCTAGGGGAATGTCCCGATACCCACGCAGGGGTTTCGGATTTATTGAACGTGCCGGCCGTTCGATGGTCGAATCCCGTATAACGTATTGAAGGGACAACCCATGAAAAATCCTTATAAAAAAATCAACCGCAGCCACCTCTCTCTGGGGCAGCTCGTCGCCATCGTCAACTCGTGTGCAAGGGACAGCAAGGAGACCGTCGCAGCCGTGGCGGACTTGATTGCAACCGGCCGCGTCAGTGTTTGCGACAATGGCGTGCGCAAGCAGCTCCGCCTCGCTCCCGGCATGTAATTACTTTTTGGATAGGGAGTGAAAAGCGGCGCCTGTTGAAGGGCGCCGCTTTTTTTTGCGTTGGTCCGCCGCGCCGCGTAGAACAGAGCCGTGATCGAACGTTACAGTCTTCCCGAAATGCGCGCGCTGTGGGGCGAGCAACGAAAACTCGAAATCTGGCTCGAAATCGAAACTCTCGCCTGCGAGGCCATGGCCGAACTCGGGCAAATCCCGAAATCCGACGCCGAAGCCATCCGCGCACGCGGAAAATTCGACATCGAGGAAGTCAAAAAAATCGAGGAGCGCACGAACCACGACGTCATCGCCTTCCTCGAAAACGTCGCGTCGCACATTGGCCCCGAGGCGCGCTGGGTGCACCAGGGACTCACATCCTCCGACCTGCTCGACACCACGCTCGCCGTGCAGATGAACGAATCCTGCATCCGCCTGCTCGCCGATCTCCACGCGCTCCGCGCCGCCATTGCGCGCCGCGCCGAGGAGCACAAATACACGCCGATGATCGGCCGCAGCCACGGCATCCACGCGGAGCCGATCACGTTCGGACTCAAGCTCGCGTTGATGTATGACGAATTCGGTCGCGCCATCGAACGTCTCGAGCAGACGCGCGAACGCGTTCGCGTCGGCAAGGTCAGCGGCGCCGTCGGCACCCACGCGCATCTCGATCCGCGCGTCGAGGCCCACGTGATGGAAAAACTCCACCTCAAGCCCGCGCCCATTTCCACGCAGATCGTCCAGCGCGACCGTCACGCGGAATTCATGACCACGCTCGCGCTGATCGCGTCGTCCATTGACCGGTGGGCCACGGAATTCCGCCACCTGCAGCGCACCGAAGTTCTGGAAGTGGAGGAATATTTCAGCGCCGGGCAGAAAGGCAGCTCCGCCATGCCGCACAAGCGCAACCCGATCACCGGCGAGCGGCTCAGCGGCCTTGCCCGCGTCATCCGCAACAATGCCGGCGCCGCGCTCGAGGACGTGCCGCTCTGGCACGAACGCGACATCAGCCACAGCTCGGTCGAGCGCATCATCCTTCCCGACTCCTGCACGCTTCTCGACTACATGCTCGTCACGCTCACGAAGCTCGTGGACCGGCTGCTCGTCTATCCCGAAAACATGCTGCGCAACATGGAGATCACCGGCGGGCTCTACGCGAGCCAGGGCGCATTGCTGCGCCTCACGGAAAAAGGACTCGAGCGCAAGGTCGCCTATGAGGCCGTCCAGCGCGCCGCGATGCGCACGTGGAAGGAAAAAATTCCGCTCGCAAAAACCCTTGCCGAGGAACCCGAGGTCGCCGCGAAGCTCAGCCCCGCGGACGTCGCGGAGGCCTGCGCGCTCGACCACCATTTCAAACATGTGGACGCAAAATTCCGCGCGGTCGAACTCGAGCCGTAGTTGCAAAACGGCGCGCGGGTTGTAAGCAAATGAACACACCGATGCATTTTCGCGCTCTCATTTCCTGCCTCGCACTGGTCCTCGCGTCCTGCAGCAAGCCGCCACCGCCAAAGCCCGCGCCCACCCCGACGCCAACGCCCGCGCCCACGGCGACACCGAAGCCCACACCCACTC
>JBOHXO010000605.1:0-3963 GCA_050737475.1 Chthoniobacterales bacterium | reverse complement strand
GCGAACGAACGGGTGGCGATTTCCTGCAGCGAGTCAATGTCGTAGAGGAATACGCCGGAGAGCGTGTTCACCGACGGCTCGATGTCGCGCGGCACGGCGAGATCAATGATGAACAACGGCCGGCCAGCGCGCTGGCGCATCATGGGCTCGAGCTGCTCGCGCGTGAGCACGTGGTGCGGCGCGGCGGTCGAGCTGATGAGAATGTCCACGTCGGGAAATTCGTTGCGCCAGTGGTCGAAGTGGATGGCCATGCCGCCGATTTCGCCGGCGAGTTCGGCGGCGCGATCGAACGTGCGGTTCGACACGATCACGGTCTTCACGCCACGCGAGACGAGGCTGCGCGCCACGCGTTCGCTGGTCTCGCCTGCGCCGAGGACCATCACGCGGCGGCTTCCGAGGTCGCCGAAGATTTTACCCGCGAGCTCGACGGCGACGGCGCCGACCGAGGTTGCGCCGCGCGTGATTTGCGTCTCGGTGCGCACGGATTTTGCCACGCGGAAGGCGTGCTGGAAGAGCTTGTTGAGCGTGCGCGAGGTCGAGCCGGCGTCGGCCGCCGTGGCGTAGGCGTTCTTCACCTGACCGAGGATTTCCGTCTCGCCGAGCACCATGGAATCGAGCCCGCTGGCGACGCGGAAAAGGTGGCGGACGCTCGTCGGCGTGTCGTGGTGATAGAGCGGCGGAGCAATGCCGGCGCGTGTCTCGAGGAGGGCGCACAGGCCGTCGTAGGCGCGTTCCGGGCAGAGGCTCGCGGCGTAGAATTCCACGCGGTTGCAGGTCGAGACGACGACCGCCTCGCTCAGCCCCTCGATGCCGCGCATGCTCTCGAGCACGCCGGCGACTTCGTGATTCGGCACTGCGAACCGCTCGCGGACGTCCACGGATGCGACGTGATGATTGATTCCGGCGCAGAGGATGTTCATCGCGGCGAAAGGTGGCTCACGACCGGCAGCGTGATGAGGGCGAGCAGGAAAATGGCGATGGATGCCGATGCAATGCGGCCGGAGGGGACGAGGTGCAGGCGTTCCATGGCAAGCAGTGCGCCGTAGAGAATCCAGACGACGACGGACACGCCGGTTTTTGCGCCGGTGATGGACATTCCCGCGGCGGCGCCGGCTGCGAATGCGACGGTGAGGAGCACGAGGCCGGTGACGATGAGGCGGCGATTCACGGCGCCGAGGTCGGTGATCGGGGGGAGATTGAGCAAGAGTTCGGAAACCTTGTGCGCCTTGAGCAGGCGTTCCTGCACGAGATACATCACGCCGGCGATGCTTGCGAGGCCGAACGCACCGTAGGCGATGATCGAGAGTGCGGCGTGGAATTCTATCCACGAATTGTGGGCGGCGGGCGGGGCGGCGTTGTCAATCGGTGCGAGCAGGGCGAGGAGTTGCAGCGCGAGCACGAGTGGCGCGGTGAAGGCACCCATGAGCGAGAGCCGGTAGGCCGGGCCGACGAGCAGGTAAAGCAGCACGATTGACCAGCCGAGGAAGACGAGGACCTCGAAGAAATTGGTGATCGGGCACGTGTGGACGATTTGTCCGCGCTGGTAGAGAAATGCGGTCTGGAAAGCGAAGCCCGCGGCGATGACGAAGAGGTTGTAGCGGCCGGGGCGAAACGTGCCGCGCCCCAGGGCGAACAGCGTGTGCCCGAAGCTCAGCAGAAAACAAAATGATGCGGCGACGAGCCAGTAGCGCTCCATGGCTTGATTGCAGGGGATGTTTGGAACCGCTGCGTGAGCATGCGACATTACCCGAAGACCGATGGCGACTCAAATGGCGAATGCACACGTGAGCCCGCAGCCGATGCCGCGCGGCCCGGTGGTGATGTATCAAAACTGGAGGCGGCTGCTGTTTCTTCACTGGGCGCGGGATGCGGCGGAGGTGCAGGCGACGCTGCCGGACGGGCTGATCGTGGATACTTGGGACGGTCGCGCGTGGCTGGGGATCGTGCCGTTTCGGATGACGGGTGTGCGCCCGCGATTTTTGCCAGCGATGCCATGGCTGTCGGATTTCCCGGAGTTGAATGTGCGGACGTATGTGCGCGACGGGCAGGGGCGGCGGGGCGTGTGGTTTTATTCGCTGGATTGCGCGCAGCCGGTGGCGGTGTGGGCGGCGCGGGTGCTTTTCGGCCTGCCGTATTTTCATGCGGAGATGCGGGAGCGTGTGGGCGACAGGATTTCCTACGATTGCCGGCGCAAGGAATCGGACGGGAATGCGCATTTCGAATATCGTGGCGCGGGAAATCCGGAACGCGCGGGCGAGGGGACGATCGAGCAGTTTTTGATCGAGCGTTACCGGCTTTTTGCGGTGCGGCGGGGGTGTTTGCTCACGGGCGAGGTGTGGCACGAGCCATATCCGCTGCAGCGCGCGGATGTGACGGAGTGGAGCGTGGCGCCGCTGCGACAGGCCGGATTCAACATGGGAGACGCTGCGCCGGACCATGCGATTTTTTCGCCCGGCGTTGATGTCCGGATTTTCGGAATCGAATCGTTGATGCTTTAATATCCCGATGAGCACGTCCTCCGAATATCTGGTGATTTCCCGCGGGCAGTGGGACAAGTCCGCTTCTCCCGAAGAAATCCAGGGCGCGATTGATGATTTCTATGCGTGGCTGGAGCGTTTGGTGAGCGAAGGGAAAATGAAGACCGGACAGCGGCTTGGCGTCGGGGGCAGGACGGTCGCTCGAAATTTGATTACCGACGGACCGTTCGGCGAGTCGAAGGAAGTGATTGGCGGCTATTGGTTCATCGAGGCCGGCAGCCTTGATGAGGCTGCGGAGATCGCCGCCGGAAACCCGTGCCTGAAATGTGGTTTGTTTTACGAAATCCGGCCGATTGATCCGGAAATCGCGACCGCATTCAACGTCACCAACGAAACGCCAACCTAGAGGATGTCCTGAACTTCAACAGGAGGGAACGGAGGGAATTTTTTTTACAGAAGGACGCAAAGGACGCGAAGAGGTCAATCCTCACGTTTTTCTTTGCGAGCTTCGCGGCCTTCTGTAAGCGCCGTTCTCCAAGTCATTCCTAAATTTCAGGATAGCCTCTAGCTGCCGCAGATACGCTGGATGGCCTGCTCGATTTGCAGTGCGCTGACGGGTTTCACGAGATGCTGGCTGAATCCCGCGTCCATGCTTTTGCGAAAGTCCTCGTCCATGCCGTAACCGCTCATCGCGATGCCGCGCATGCGATGGCAGGCCAGCAATTCGCGCATGAGGTCGCAACCCGAGGCATCGGGAAGGCCGAGGTCGCTTACAAGAATGTCGAAGTGCTCCTGCCCGGCGAGGTCGAGCGCCTGGGCGGCCGTGCCGGCGACGGTCACCAGATAACCGGAGTTTCTCAAAAGGCGCGCGAGCATTGCTGCCGTGTCGGGATGGTCCTCGACGAGCAGCAGATGGAGCGGACGCGGGGGAGTTTCGCCCGGGTTTTTGCCGGCATTTGAGGAGTCGGGGTGGACGGAGTCCGCCGACGGGAGCGCAATCCTGAACGTGCTGCCCATGCCGCAGCCGCCGCTCTCGGCGCGGATCGAGCCGCCATGCTGTTCGATCACGGCGCGGGAGATCGCGAGGCCGAGGCCAAGGCCACCGAACTGCCGCATGATTTTTCGATCGGCCTGTTCGAATGCATCGAAGATACGCGGCAGCGCCGTCGCCTCGATTCCGAGGCCGCTGTCCTTGATTTCGATTTCGACGCGGTCGCGGTCCATGCGGCGGGTGAGGAGGGTGACGCGTCCATTCGCCGGTGTGAATTTTGCGGCGTTTTTGAGGAGATTCCAAACGACCTGTTGCAGCCGCGCGGGGTCGCCGTTCACGTTGCCGGCCGACGCGTCGAGATGAAGCGTGAATTCCAATTGCTTCTCCTGGATTTGCGGAAGGCAGGTCGAGGATGCCAGGCGGACGATGGCATTGAGATCCGTGATTTCCTTGCGCAGCGTGAGCTTGCCGGTGGTGATGCGGCTGTGGTCGAGC
>JBOHXO010000604.1:0-3037 GCA_050737475.1 Chthoniobacterales bacterium | reverse complement strand
GAGCATTTGACGGAGTCTGCGATTCCCCCAAACCGCGCTGCCTCGATCCCCCGAAATCGGGATGGCGTTCCAACCCCCCATCTCCCCATGAATGCCCCCGTATTCACTGCGACCCTTGCTGCACCCGTCATTTCTCCGGATCGTCCCCGCAGACTTTTGAAAAACCCCTGTCGCGCGCTGGCTCTGGCGGCCGGCTTTGCATTGGGGGCCGCACTTTTTGGCTCTTCGTTGCGCGCCGCCTACGTGCCGCCGACCAACAATCGCGTGGACTTCAATTTCAATTACGATTGGAAGTTCATCAAATCGAACCCGGCCAACGCGCAGACCGTTGCGTTCAACGACGCTGCGTGGACGACCGTCACCGTCCCGCATTCCTGGAACAACGACAAATTCCGCGAGTGGTGCTCGTTCGGCAACGACCACTCCGTCGAGAGCAGCTACTACGGCAAGACGTGGTATCGGAAGCACTTCACGATTGATGCCGCCTACACCGGGCGGAAGGTCATTCTCGAGTTCGAGGGCATCAGCCGCGTTGCGAATTTCTACGTGAACGGCACCGCTGTCGGCATCCATGAAAACGGCGTCGCGCCTTGCGGCGTGGACATCACGAGCCTCGTGAATTTTGGCGCGGACAACCTCATCGCCATCATGGTGAACAACGACGAGCGCTACGACACCGTTGGCTACGCGGGCACGGAAATTCCCTACGGCCAGCCGTTCAACAACAACTACGGCGGCATCAACCGCGATGTGACGCTGCACATCATGGACAAGTTTTACCAGACGCTGCCGCTCTATCGGAACCTCGGCACGACCGGCACCTACATTTACCCCACGAGCATCAACACGTTCACGAAGGCCGCCACCCTCAACGTGAACACCCAGGTGAAAAATGAAAGTGGCAGCTCGAAGATTGCCACCCTCGACGCCGTCGTTGTGGATGCGGCCGGCAATGCGGTCTACACGTTCACCGCTCCGCAGCAGACGATCGCCAATGGCGCGACGGCCACGTTCACCGCATCAGGCGCCATGACCGGCGTGCATTTCTGGAGCCCGGACTATCCCTATCTCTACAACGTTTACACGGTCCTCAAGGTCGGCGGCGTGGCCGTGGATGTGCAGCAGATTACGACCGGCATTCGCAAGGTGATCTTTAATCGCATCTTCGGCATGCAGATCAACGGCTACCCGCTTTACCTCAACGGCTATGCCCCGCGCTCCCCGATGGAATGGCCTTGCGTGGGCACCCCGACCGATTGGCTCACCGAATACGACTTCAAGATGATGCGCGACAGCCACGCGAATTTCGTGCGCCAGATGCACATCGCGCCGCGCAAGGCGCAGGTCGCCGCCGCCGATAAATTCGGCATCGTGATGACCGTCCCCGCCGCGAACAACGAAGGCGACGAAACCGACGTGAACCAGTGGCAGCAGCGCCTCGACATGATGCGCGACGTCACCATCTATTTCCGCAACAACCCCTCGGTCGTTTTCTACGAGGCCTGCAACCAGATCGTCACCGCGCAGCATATGCAGGACATGCTGAACGTCCGCCTCACGTGGGATCCCTACGGCGGCCGTCTCGCCGGCACGCGTTCGAACGACGACGATGTCACCGCCGCGGTTCGCGAATATTCCAACACGATGGATAACGCAGGCACCCAGCTCTACAACCCGCTGTGGGACGCCGAATACGCCCGCGGCGAGGCTCCGCGCCGCGTCTGGGACAACTACACCCCCATGTTGAATCCGCGCTGGGACGGCGTGAATTCCGACCCGACGCCCGGCACCACGTCCGACACGACGCACAAATATCTCAAAGGCGGATATTTCAACATCTCCTCCGCCTACCACCGCGCGCTCGGCCTCAATACCGACGCAGCCGACGCGATCGGCGACTACCTCACCGCGCTCCCCGGCGGCGGACATCCCTACTTCCGCCTGAACAATTCCGAGGACATGGTGCTGCAAAACCTCGCGAAATATTATGGCCGCTATCGCCGCAGCGCCTATGTCCAGACCTTCGACACCAGCGACCAGCAGGGCGTGATGGTCGGCGGCGCGAAGATCATCTGGTCCGACTCGGTTACCGACGGCCGCATGAAGGATCAGGAAGTCACGCGCGTCAGCGGCGCGGTGGACGGCGCCCGCCTGCCGAAGGAGACGTTCTACGGCCTGCAGGTCGCGCACAACAGCGCCCCGCAGGTCTACATCGTGGGCCATTGGAACTACGCCACCGGCACCACCAAGCGCGTCTACGTCGTGAGCAACACCGACCACGTCCGGCTCCAGACCTTCAGCAGCGGCGGCGCGCTCATCACCGACTACGGCCTCGGCTCGAACACTTACTTCCCGACCACGCTCTTCCCCGCGAACGGCGACCAGGTCAACAAATACGTCTTCGCCTTCGACAACGTCGCATGGCAGGCCGGCACGATCAAAGCCACCGGCTACGACGCCAGCAACAACGTCGTCGCGACGCACCAGAAAGCCACCGTCGGCGCGCCCACGCAGCTGCGCATCACCCCGCTCGTTGGCCCCTCCGGCTGGCGCGCGGACGGCAACGACATCGCCATGTTCGACGTCGAGGTCCTGGACGCCGCGGGCAATCGCTGCCCGACGTGGGAGGACAAGGTCACCTTCAGCTGCAGCGGCCAGGGCGTGTTCCTGGGCGGCTACAACAGCGGCAAGCGCTATTCGACGAACCTCACGAACGTCACCAGCGGCTACAACCTGAACCTCGAGTGCGGCATCAACCGCGTCTTCACGAAGGCCACCCGCACCGCCGGCAGCTTCACGCTCAACGTCACCGGCACCGGCCTCACGCCCGCGAGCGCGACGGTCACCTCCACCGGCATCACCGTCACCAACGGCCTCTCCACCCTCTGGCCGCAGCATTATTCCTTCACCCTCGGCACCGAGCCTCCCGGTGTGGTCGAGGGCGAGGCGCCGCCGCCGCCGCCGCAGGCCCCGAATCCCGCGCCGGTCACGGACATCACGAGCCTCCACTACTCCGGCACTCACAACGACCAGGCCC
>JBOHXO010000603.1:0-5070 GCA_050737475.1 Chthoniobacterales bacterium | reverse complement strand
GGGTCTGCTCGAGCAGGGCCATCAAGTGGCGGTCATTGACAGTTTCAGCGATTTCTATTCGCCCGAAATCAAGCGCGCCAACGTGGCGGGCTTTGGTGGTCGTGCCACGATTCACGAGGCGGATATTTGCGACTTCGGCGAAATGCAGGGGATTCTTGGCGACGGGAAATTCGACGCCGTCATCCATCTCGCTGCGCGGGCCGGAGTACGACCGTCCATCCAGAATCCCCGCGCTTACATCGAGACGAACATCACGGGCACCTACAACATGCTCGAGGCGGCGCGCGCCGCGGGAACCAGGCGTTTCATCTTTGCGTCGAGTTCCTCGGTCTATGGACTCGCCACGAAAGTTCCATTTTCCGAGGACCTGCCTCTGCCGCAAACACTCAGCCCCTACGCCGCGACCAAGCTCGCCGGTGAACAGCTCTGCGGAAATTTTTCGAATCTCCACGGCCTGCGCGCTGTGTGCCTGAGGTTCTTCACGGTTTACGGCCCCGGCCAGCGCCCCGATCTCGCGATCCACAAATTCACCGACATGATCGAGCGCGGGAGGGCGATCCCGAAGTTCGGCGACGGCAACACGCGCCGCGACTACACCTACATTGACGACATTGTGCAGGGCGTGCTCGGCGCGGTGGCGTATGACGGTGCGGCGTTCGATATTTTCAATCTCGGCGAGTCGGAAACCACCACGCTCAATGAGCTCATCGCCGCGCTTGAATCCGCGCTTGCGAAGAAAGCCGTGATCGAGCAACTGCCCGAGCAGCCCGGTGACATGCCGCGCACATGCGCCGATATTTCCAAGGCGCGACGCCTGCTCGGCTACGACCCGCACACGAAGATCGCGGACGGCATCCCGAAATTCGTCGAGTGGTATCGGGGGTTGGGAAAATGATTTTTGAACAGGAGGAAGCGGAGGAAAGGGAGGGGGAGAAGTTCTCCGTTCTCTCCGTTTCCTCCTGTTAAATCATTTCCCATGGTTGCCAACGTCATTGCGCTGCTGCAGGAGTTGATCCGCATTCCCAGCGTGAATCCGGACGGCGACCCGGGCACGCCGCACGTTGGCGAAAAAAATATCGCGGACTATCTTGCGGATTTTTTGAGTCACATTGGTGCGAGTGTGGAATTGCACGAAGTGCTGCACGGGCGGCCGAACGTTGTCGCGCGATTTCCATCCAGCACCCCTGGCAAACCGAAGCTGCTGCTCGCGCCACACACGGACACGGTGAGCATCGGCGGGATGACGATCGAGCCCTTCGGCGGAGAGTTGCGTGATGGAAAAATCCATGGCCGCGGCGCTTCTGACACGAAAGGCTCCATTGCGGCGATGCTGTGGGCGTTGAAGGAAAGCGACCTCAGTGTGCTGAGCCATGAGATTTGGTTTGCCGGATTGATGGGAGAGGAGGCAGGGCTTCACGGATCGAAGGCGCTCGCGGCGCGAGAGAAGTTTGATTTCGTCATCGTGGGTGAGCCCACGAGCCTGCAAGTCGTGAACACCACCAAAGGCTCGACGTGGCTCACGCTTCGCACGAGTGGCAGGGCGGTGCATGCCTCGATGCCTGAGCTGGGCGTGAACGCGATCTACAAAATGTCCGACGTGCTGCGCTGCATTCGCGACGAGATCGCGCCGTCGTTGAAATTGCAGGCTCACGCGGTCCTTGGTTCGCCGACAATCAGCGCGGGCACGATCTGCGGCGGCACGAAGTCGAACATCGTGCCCGACAGCTGCGAGGTGAGCGTGGACATGCGCACAATACCCGGCCAGGACATCGAGCCGGTGCTCGCCAGGCTGCGCGAAGTTTGTCCGGATCTTGAAATCTCAATCTGGCAGGCCAGTCCGATGCATACGGCACCGGGGCATCCGGTGATTCGTTCGCTGGAGAATAGCGGTGCGAAATGCGTGGGCGCTCCGTGGTTTTGCGATGCCGCGATCTTTGCGGAGACGGGTGTTCCGTCGGTCGCGGTCGGGCCGGGCTCCATCGCGCAGGCGCACACGAAGGATGAATTCATCGCGGTGGCGGATCTCGAGGCCGGCGTGGATTTCTTCAAACGCTTTTTTACTGAGCTTCGGGCATGAACACAAAAATACGTTGGGGATTGATCGGCGCCGGCGGCATCGCGCGCGATTTTGCCGCCGCACTCGCCACCGCGCATCGCAGCGTGCTCGTCGCGGTTGGCAGCCGTTCGCAGGAATCGGCCGATGCCTTTGCCGCAAATTTTCCCGGCTGCCGCGCCCATGCATCTGCCGACGCAGTGCTCGCCGATCCGTCGGTGGATGCCGTCTACATCGCGACGCCGCATCCAACGCACGCCGATTGGACGATCCGTGCCGCACGCGCGGGAAAACATGTGCTGTGCGAGAAGCCCTTCGCGATGAATGCCGCCGAGGCCGAACGGGTTTTTGCTGCGGTGAGCGGCAGCGGCGTGAGCGTGATCGAGGCCTTCAAGGATCGTTTTCATCCGCTTACCGGCCGGGTGATCGCCGAGATGCCGAAAATCGGCGAAGTTCGTCTCATCGAGGCCTCATTCAGTTTTCGGGCTTCCTATGATCCGCAAGCGCGCCTTTTCAATCCGGAGCTTGGTGGCGGCGCCATTCTCGATGTGGGCTGTTATGTCGTGAATTTTGCGAGGCGAATTGCCGGCGTGACGGTCGGGAAGAGCTTTGCCGATCCGGTCGAGTTTTCCGGCGTCGCGGAATTCGCGGACACCGGAACGGACGGCTGCGCGATTGGCGCGATGCGTTTTGCGAACGGCGTCCTTGCGAAGGTTTCATGCGGAGTCACCGTGGCGCAGGAAGTTTGCGCGCGCATTCACGGCACCGAAGGCTGGATTCACCTTCCCTATCCATGGACAAGGTTTCCAGCCGGCACGGCTTCCGCGATGTTGCGGCGTGCCGACGGCTCTGAGGAGAAGATCGAAGTGACGACGGATCGCCACGTATTCGCACTCGAGGCGGACGCGCTTGCCGAAACAGCCGCCGAAGGTCACGCCGAATGCCCCGCGATGACGTGGGCGGACACGCTCAGTAACATGCGTGCGCTGGACAGGTGGCGCGCCGCGATCGGACTTCGCTACCCGATTGACGAGATGGCGTGAGCTTCGACGCGAGGGCGATTCCGATTGAATCGCCCGCCGCGCTCGGCGAAAACGAAGAGCTTTCCGTATGAGTGAGAAGACAGCCATTACCCCACGCCGCGAGGAGGATTTCCCCGAATGGTATCAACAGGTCGTGCGCGCCGCCGATCTCGCCGAGAATTCCGAAGTGCGCGGCTGCATGGTCATCAAGCCGTGGGGCTACGCGCTGTGGGAACGCATGCAGGCCGTGCTGGACGGAATGTTCAAGGCCACCGGACACAAGAACGCCTATTTCCCGCTCTTCATCCCGCTGTCGCATTTGCAGAAGGAGGCGGATCACGTCGAGGGGTTCGCGACGGAGTGCGCGGTCGTCACGCATCATCGGCTCGAGAAAAAGGACGGGAAGCTCGTGCCCGCCGGACCGCTCAACGAGCCGCTCATCGTGCGGCCGACATCGGAGACGATCATCGGCGCGACGTATGCGAAATGGGTGACCAGCTATCGCGACCTGCCGATTCTCATCAATCAATGGGCGAACGTCGTTCGTTGGGAAATGCGGCCGCGTTTGTTTTTGCGCACGGCGGAATTTTTGTGGCAGGAGGGCCACACCGCGCACGAGACCGAGGCAGAGGCCGTCGAGGAGACGGAGAAGATGCTCGGCGTGTATGAAAAATTCGCGCGCGAGTATCTGGCGATTCCCGTGCTGACAGGCGAGAAGAGCGAGAGCGAGCGATTTCCCGGCGCGGTGCGCACGTATTGCATCGAGGCGATGGTGCAGGATCGCAAGGCCATCCAGGCGGGCACGTCACATTTTCTCGGGCAGAATTTCGCGAAGGCGTCGGACATCAAATTCCAGGGCCGCGATGGGCAGGTGCAGCTCGCATGGACGACGAGTTGGGGCGTGAGCACGCGGCTCATTGGCACGCTCATCATGGCGCACGCCGATGACGATGGCCTTGTGCTTCCGCCGCGTATTGCGCCGGCGCATGTGGTGATTATTCCCATTACGCCGAAACCGGAAACGCGCGCCACGGTGCTCGAGGCTGCGCACAAACTCGCCGCTGATCTGCGCACGCAGACGTATCACGGCAAACCCATTTGCGTGGAAATTGACGAGCGCGATATCGGCGGAGGCGTGAAGAGCTGGGAGTGGATCAAGAAAGGCGCGCCAATTCGCATCGAGATCGGCCCGCGCGACCTCGAGACCGGGAATGTGGCGCTCGCGCGCCGCGACCAACCGCCGAAGCAAAAGGAATTTTTGCCGGCGTTCGAAGTCGTGAGCAGGATCTCGACGATTCTCGAGGAGATGCAGGAATGCCTTCTCGCGCGCGCCACGGCGTTCCGCGATTCGCAGACCTGCACGATCGATTCAAAGGAGGAGTTCTACGCATATTTTACGCCGAAGAATTCCGACAAGCCCGAGATTCACGGCGGCTTCGCACTGGCGCACTGGAACGGCAGCGCCGAGGTGGAGGCGAAAATCAAAGAGGACCTCAAGGTCACGATCCGCTGCATTCCGCTCGACGAAAATCCCGAGGCGGGCACCTGCATCTTCACGGGCGAGCCGAGCCGGCAGCGCGTGGTGTTCGCGAAGTCATATTAACCACGGAGGACACGGAGAACACAGAGGTTAAAGAAACAGTCTCCGTGCTCTCTGTGTCCTCTATGGTGAAAAACCCATGAATCCTGTCGGCATCGACCTTGGCGGCACGAAGATCGAGGGAGTCGTGCTTGATTCCGAGCGTCCCGCGGAGCCGCTCTGCCGCTTGCGCCATGCCACTGAGGCGGAAAAAGGTTACGAGCACATTTTATCACAGGTCGCGCTGGTCGTGGAGGACTTGCGGCGCGAATGCGCGGCTGATTTTCCCGCGAGAATCGGCATCGGCACGCCAGGCACGCTCGATCCAAAATCACAAATGCTGCGTGGATCAAACACGCAATGCCTCAACGGTCGCCCGCTCAAATCGGATCTCGAAAAACTGCTCGGCGTGGAAC
>JBOHXO010000602.1:0-2003 GCA_050737475.1 Chthoniobacterales bacterium | reverse complement strand
TCCGAAGTGATCACGAGGCCGGGCGAGAGCCGTGCGATCAAGCCCTCGAGGGTGGCGAGGCGCAACTGGCGGTCGTCGGTGCGGCCTGAGTCGAGGAAGTTGGCGCGCAGGTTCTGGATCGCCTGGTCGAGTTGCGCGTCGCTGAGTCTGTCTATGATCTGGCGCGTGGTCGGCTCGGGCGTCGGCGTGGGAGTGGGCCTGGCAGCAGCCGCGGTGGGCGCGGGCGTGGCGGCGGGCGGCGGTGTGGGTGTTGGCGTCGGGGAAGCCGCCGGCGTCTGTGCGAGGAGCGGAATGGCCGCGAATGCGGATGCAGCTATGGAAAGCAGTTTCATCACGAG
This sequence comes from Chthoniobacterales bacterium, assembly GCA_050737475.1. Lineage (GTDB taxonomy): Bacteria > Verrucomicrobiota > Verrucomicrobiia > Chthoniobacterales > JAATET01 > JAATET01. The sequence goes on along the minus strand of JBOHXO010000602.1, from coordinate 1,665 downwards.
ATGGCCGCGCCAATGTCGTTGCGGCGGTGGAGATTGGCAAAACGAATTTGATCGGCGGCCGCATAGGCGGTCTCGCGGGCGGAGGCGAGGGTGTCGCCGAGCGCGGTAACTCCGAGGACGCGGCCGCCATTGGTCACGAGACCGTCCGGGGATTCCGTGGTGCCGGCGTGGAAGACGATGACATCGGAATGCTTCTCCGCGGACTCGATGCCGGTGATTTCCTTCCCCTTTTCGCAGGGGCCGGGATAACCGCCCGATGCGAGGACCACGCAGACGGCGGCGCGCGGGTCCCACTCGATTTGCTGCGCGTCGAGCGTGCCGTCGGTGCAGGCTTCGAGGAGCGGAACGAGATCGCTTTTCAAACGGCGCACGAGCACTTGCGTCTCGGGGTCGCCCCAGCGGCAGTTGAATTCGAGCACTTTCGGGCCATCGGCGGTGAGCATGAGGCCGGGGAAGAGCATGCCGCGGAAGTCGAGTCCGTCGGCGTGTGCGCCGGTGATGAAGCGGTCGAGAATTTCGCTGCGGATGCGCGCCTCGAGTGTGGCGTTCACGGTGCCGGTGGGCGAGATGGTGCCCATGCCGCCGGTGTTCGGCCCGGTGCCGCCGTCGCCGGCCTGCTTGTGGTCGCGGCAATCGGGGAAGAGTGCGTAGGCCGAGCCGTCCACGAGCGCGTGGAGGGAGCATTCGACGCCGGTGAGAAATTCCTCGATGACGATGCGGCTGCCGGCGTCGCCGAACGCGAGAGCTTCCATGCATTGATGGACGGCCTCGATGGCTTCCTGTGCGGTCTGCGCGATGATCACGCCCTTGCCGAGCGCGAGGCCGTCGGCTTTTACGACGAGCGGGTATTTTGCGGATTCACACCAGGCGCGTGCCGCGGTGCTGTCGGTAAACTCGCGATATTCCGCGGTTGGGATGCGGTGTCGGCGCATGAAATCCTTTGCGAATGCCTTCGACGATTCCAGCCGCGCGGCGCAGGCGGTGGGGCCGAAGACGCGGAGCCCGGCGTGGTTGAAGTCGTCCACGATGCCGGCGGCGAGTGCGTCGTCCGGGCCGATGACGGTGAGGTCAATTTTTTCGCGCTTCGCAAAGGCGATGAGCGCGTCGTGATCGGAGACGGGGATTGCGACGTTTGTGCCTGCGCGGCGGGTGCCGCCGTTGCCAGGGGCGCAGAAGACGGCGGTGACGCGCGGCGATTGCGCGAGCTTCCACGCCAGTGCGTGTTCACGTCCTCCCGAGCCGACGACGAGGATTTTCATCGCGACGATTACGGCGCGCGGAAGAGCAGGACGGTGGGAACTGCGGGCAGCGCCTGGCGCGAGAGCAAAGCGGCGCTGCCATTGAGGCGATAGACGGACGTGTAGCCGGCGGCGAAGCGGTTCATGGCCGAGAGCGAGCCCATCGGGACGATGACCTGCGGGCGCAGCTTGTCGAAGATTTGCTGGCGCTGCGCGACGGTGAGGTCGGTATCGCTCACGGGGACGAACAGCACGTCCACCTGGCCGATTCGCGAGAGGTCCTGCTGCGACGGGAGCGCCTGGAGTTTGCCGAGGAAGCAGAACCGGAGGCCGTCCATGGACCAGCGGTAGATCACGTTCATGTCGGTGGCGTCCGGCACTTTGGGATTTTTGAAAATGGGAACGCCGAGGATGCGGATTCCGGAGG
>JBOHXO010000601.1:0-6795 GCA_050737475.1 Chthoniobacterales bacterium | reverse complement strand
GGCGACATCCTCCACATGCCCGGCGGCGGCTGCGCCATTCCGACCACGCCGGAAAACGCCGCGTTGAAGTTGAATACGCTCAAGATGAACGGCCGCGAGACATTCAAGCAGGCCGTCCTCTCGATGGGCGAAGCCGCCGCGGCCGCATTGAATCAGGCCGATCTCACCACCGACGACCTCACGTGCATCATTCCCCACCAGGCGAACATGCGCATCATCGAGGCCCTCGCCGAACGGATGAAAATCCCGATCGAAAAATTCCACGTGAATCTCGACAAATACGGCAACACCTCCGCCGCAGCCGTCGCCATCGCGCTCGATGAAGCCAACCGCGAAGGCCGCTTCCAGGTCGGCGATTACATTCTCCTCGTCGTCTTCGGTGGCGGTCTCACCTACGCCAGCAGCGTGATCCAGTGGTAGGGCGGCCTGCCAGCAGGTAGGGCGGTCTCCCGCTTGAAATCCCGCCGCCACATATTAAGATACCGAAAAGAGCCATGAAAATGCGCCTGTTCGTTCTCCTTGCCGCCGTGTTCCTCGGCTGCGCCGCGACCTCCGAAGCCGGCTGGGGCCGTTGCGGTTGGGGTGGCGGCTGGGGCGGACCGCGCTTTGGCTGGGGCGGCGGTTGGGGAGGATGGTGCGGACCGTCGTTCGGCGTCAGTTTCGTCGCGCCGATTCCCGTTTATCGCCCGGTCTACTACGCGGCTCCCGCGCCTGTTTATTATGCTGCACCGGCTCCGGTCACCTATGTGCGCACCGTCCGCTACACCAGGCCGCCTGTCGTGGTGAATGGCACGCTCGTTCGCGCCCAGGCCCAGCTCTCGAGCCTCGGCTATTACAGTGGCTCCGTGGACGGCTCGTTCGGTCCGCTCACCAGCCGCGCCGTCACGCAATACCAGAACGACTACGGCCTGCCGGTGACAGGACGTCTCGACCGCGCGACGCTGAAGAGCCTCGGCATATAAAACAAACGGCGGGGCCTTTCGACCCCACCGTCTTTTACGCGCCGAACCCGATCGAGCGCCCGCCACGGTTCACTCGATCAAGCTCCCCATTGAACACCTCGGCCAGCGTATAGTTCTCCGCCGTTGGCAGATTCCTTCCCAGCTTCTCAGCCAGTTGCGCGGCACGTTCGGCATCCATCGCTCCGAAGTGCCGGTGCGCCATCAGGCGTCCCGGCCTCAACAGAGCCGAATCCAGTTCCTTCAGCGCGCAGTTCACCGTGCAGATGACCTGCAGCCGCAGGAACTCGCCGAGGATTCCGTCCGTGATGTTCAGCAGCAGGCTCACCTCCTGGCGATTTTCCGAGCTGCGCGGCATGAGCGCCATCTCGGCATCCTCCAGGATCACCACCATCGAGGCATCCTCGTGCGTGCGCCGCTCCGAGGCCCAGAAGTCCACGACCTCCGGATCCCGCAGCAGGCTCAGGTTCGCCGACGCGATGAAATAGAACCGGTGCGTGTCCCGCATCTCCGCCATCAGCCGACGCAGATACGAGGTCTTGCCCGTTCCCGGCGGTCCGTCGAACACGCTCAGTCCCGTGCGCCGCTCGCGCAGCCTCGAGACAAACGATTCGTGCCATTCCGGAAACTCCGGCCCGTAGTGGAGCCGCAGCGTTTCATCGTCCTGCGTCACCGCGGCCTCGAGAGCCACGGCCTCGGAATCAATGCCGCAATCCGTCTTCTTCACGATCTGGAACGTCGGCTTCTCCGGCTCCGGCACCTTCGCAAACGCCTTCCGCAGGTTCTCCGCGGTCGTGCGCGCGAGTTCCGGGCTCTTCGCATAGACGCCGATGCTGTCGTCATCAATCCGCACGAACAGCCGCTCGTCCAGCCGGACCGTCAGCGCGACCCAGTAGCCGTTTCCCCTCTCCGGATCGCTCCGGCGCGTGCTGTGCGAACGAACCACCTTGCCCGCGAACGTTTCCGCCACGCGGTCGAGATCGAACAGTCCGTCCGCCGAGCAGAAATGCACCGCGTCCGGGCCGAACTCCCGTCGGATCGGCTCGTAGGCCCAGTTGTTGGAGGCCGTGTTGTAGGTGAGCGCCACCTCCCGGCGATCTTCGTCGGAGCGGTGCGTTTCGTTAAATGTGCTGGTTTTCAAAATATGCTTTCGTTTGTGGCGCAGGGCTTGCCGCGCCGATGAAAAAACTGGTTCTGGCCGATGGGTGCGTGGCGCCAGGCCGAAGCCGAACGCCGCGAAGTCGGAAAGCCGTGATGAGCCTTGCGCGTTGAATCGTGCGGTTTGAGGTTTGCACCCTTGCGCGTTGAAGTTTGACGCTCCACATCGCAATCCGCTGCCGATTCGAACGGCTGAACCATACAGACTTTTAAAGGTCCGATTTGGCTCTCCGAATTTCACGCCGCCGGCTCCTTCGAGCCGCCACGCACCGAATCGTCAGGCCTTCACCGAGCGCGTGAAGTTGAACTCGTCGAGTTCATCCTGCAGGCGCTGGATCTCGGCCTCGTAGTCGGATGCCAGGCGATCCACCTCGACCTTTCCGAGCTGGCTTCGATAAGCCACCTCGACCGAGGGCTCGGCATAGCCGCCCTTCTCGACGAAGACACCCTCGCGGGTATCGAGCGACTTGAGGAGCGCGACCAGGCCCTTGATCTCGGCAAGGCGGAAAATCTTCGCATAGACCTCGGAATTGGCCTCCGCGATCGCCGCCTTCACAGCCACCAGCGTCTCGATGCTCGCGTTCAATTTCGCGAACACCTCGCGGTTGTCGTAGTCGAACGGCTGTTTCTTCGGTCGGCAGTTCTGCGTCTTCAGCAGATCCTTGAGCTGGGCCGTCTCACCGGCCAGGCGGTTCTTTTCCTTCAATGCTTTTGCGAGTTTCATTTTTGCTCCTCCTTTCCTTGGAAGGCCGCGGATCAAAGCAGCGATCGTGAAACACTGCATTGCATAAGATTACATATTCCATGACTATCCAGTCATGTTTGAAAACCTGTTCTCACGCCGCGGACTTTCGCTGGATCGCCTCCACTCGTTCCTGCGTGTGGCGGATGCGGGCACCATCGCGAAGGCGGCGGGGAGCGATCCCACCCGCCAGAGCCAGTTCAGCCGGCAGATCGGCGAACTCGAGGAATTCTTCGGCGTGCGGCTCACGCAACGGCACGGACGCTCGATGACATTGACCGACGCCGGCCGGCAGCTCGCGACGTTGATCCGCGCGCATCTCGGCTCGCTCGACGACTTCCTCAAGAGCCAGGTCTCACAACCGGTGGACATCCGCATCGGCGCGGGCGACAGCCTCATCACATGGGTTCTTCTTCCGCGCATCGCGGAGCTGCAGCGGGTGTTTCCGCGGGCCAACGTGCGCCTTTTCAACCTGCGCTCGTGGGACATCATGCAGCAGGTCACGGAGCTGCGGCTCGACTTCGGCCTCGCCCGCTCGAACCTCGTGAACGCTCCGCTCGAGCATTCGCCGATCGGCAAGGTTCGCTACCGGCTCTTCATCCCCGCGCGGTTTCGCCCGCTCACCCGCCAGTTCACGCCCACCGAGCTCCTTTCGCGCCTTCCGCTGGCGACGCTGGGTAGCGACACGGAATTTTTCGAGGCGCTGGTGCGCGGCGCGGAAAAACGAGCGTCCGCCGTGCGCTTCAATCTCGTGACGGAAAGCTTCCCGCAGGCCGCCCGCGCGGTCATGAGCGGGGAATACGCGGCCATCCTCCCGGCTCATGCGGCTCCCGATCTGCCGGGCGTTCTGCAGTTCGAGCTCCCGTTTCTTCGCGATGCCAGCCGCAGCGTCTCGCTGGTTTGGAATCCCCGCCTCGTCCGCACACGCGTGGATGGCACGGCCTTGCGCGATCGGTTAAAACAAAGCCTCCGCTCCAACTGGCCCCAATGAAAATCTACGCCTACAAAAATTGCGACACCTGCCGGAAGGCGCTCAAATTCCTGCGCGCAAACGGCGTCGCGTTCGTGGAAATCGCCATCTGCGACACGCCGCCGACCATCGCCGAGCTTCACTCCATGCTCGTTGCGCAAGGCAACCAGCTCCGCAAGCTTTTCAACACCTCCGGCAGCGACTACAAGGCGCTCGGCCTCGCGCAAAAACTTCCGACACTGTCCGAAGTCGAAGCCCTGCGCCTCCTCTCGTCGAACGGCAACCTCGTGAAACGTCCCTTCGTCATCGGCACCCGCATCCATCTCGTCGGCTACGACGAATCGCTCTGGCGCAACACACTGCTGTAATTTCTCCTTCGCGACTTCGCGACTTCGCGCGAGAATGAATCATGCTCATTGATACGCACGCGCACCTCGACTACCCGGACTTCGCGGACGATCTCGATGCCATTATCGGGCGCGCGGAGGAAGCGGGCGTCACCCGCATCATCACCATCGGCACCGGCATCGAGAGCAGCCGCCGCGCGATTTCGCTCGCCGAAAAATATCCCAACGTCTTCGCCGTCGTCGGCGTGCATCCCACGAATGTGCAGGACGAACCCGGCGACTTCCTGCCCGCCCTGCGCGAACTCGCGCAGCATCCCAAGGTCGCCGCCATCGGCGAGACCGGCCTCGATTACCACCACCCGCCCAGCGAGCAACTCACCTCGTCCCCTGTCATCGCCGCATTGCAGGCCGAGGTTTCCGAGGACACACGGGCCGCCATCATGGACGGAGCCTACCGCGCCGCGCAGGCCGATGCCTTCCGCGTCCAGCTCGAGCTCGCCGCTGAACTCGGACTCAACGTCGTCATCCACCAGCGCGACGCATGGAGCGACACCGTCGAGCAACTCCGCCCCTACACCGGAAAACTCCGCGGCGTTTTCCACTGCTTCGGAAATCTTCCCGAGCAGGCCGCCGAGGTCGCCGCCATGGGTCACCTCGTTTCCTTCACCGGCATCATCACGTTCAAAAACGCGTCGCTCGTTCGCGAAGTCGCAGCCGGCGTGGCGCCCGACGGCTACATGGTCGAGACGGACTGCCCCTACCTCGCGCCCGTTCCTTATCGCGGCAAACGCTGCGAGCCGGCGCACACACGTCTTGTCGCCGAAAAAATCGCCGAGATTCGTGGCGCGACTCTCGAGGAAATCGCCGCCTCCACCACACGCACCGCCGAAAGTTTTTTCCGACTTGGCTGATGTCACTGGTTATCAGTCATTGGTCATTGGCTCCGCGGCCTGCGCTGTGATATGCCGATGACCAATACCCAACAACCAATGACTCTCCTCGGAATTGACATCGGTGGCACCGGCATCAAAGGCGCGCCGGTCAACGTGGAAACCGGTGAATTGCTCGCGGAGCGATTTCGCATTGCGACGCCGCAACCCTCGCTGCCAAACTCCGTGGCCGACGTCGTCGGACAAATTGCCGCCCACTTCGAATACAAGGGCCCCACGGGAGTCACCTTCCCCGCCATCGTCAAAAAAGGCGTCATCTATTCCGCGGCGAATGTGGATCCCACATGGATCGGCACGAATGCCGGCGAGCTTTTCTCCACTCACGTCGGCGGCCCGGTCGAAGTCGTCAACGATGCCGACGCCGCCGGCATCGCGGAAATGCGCTTCGGCGCGGGACGTGATCGCGACGGCGTAGTGATCCTGCTCACGCTCGGCACCGGCATCGGCTCCGCAATTTTCCTCAATGGCAAGCTGCTGCCGAACACCGAATTCGGTCATCTCAAAATCCGCGGGAAGGACGCCGAGAAACGCGCATCCGAAAAAGTGCGCGAGGACAAGGACATGAGCTGGAAGGTCTGGGCCAAGCACTTCAGCGAATACCTGAACGAGATGGAAAAACTATTCTCGCCAGACCTCTTCATCATCGGCGGCGGCGCGAGCAAGAAGGCCTCGAAGTTTCTCCCCTACCTCACCGCGAAGACCGAGGTGCTCATCGTCCCCGCGCAGATGCAGAACGAAGCCGGCATCATCGGCGCCGCCTACCTCGCCAAGCATCTCGTCGCTTGATTACTCATTTCCCATTTCGCATTTCGAATTCCCTCTAGCCATGCCCTCGTTCGACATCGTTTCCGAAGTGGATCGCATGGAAGTGAAAAATGCGATTGATCAAGCCAATCGCGAGCTCGCGAACCGCTTCGATTTCAAGGGCGCAAAAACCACGATCGAGCTCGACCCAAAGACCGGCTCGGTGCTGCTCACGTGCGACAAGGGCGAGTTAATGAAGGCCCTCAAGCAGATGGTCGTCGAAAAACTTTCCAAGCGCGGCGTGGATCTTCGCAACGTGGACGTGAAGGACGCCGACCTTTCCCCGCTCGGCCACTCGCGGCAGGAACTCGCGATCAAGCAGGGCCTCGACGGCGACAAGGCGAAGGAAATCACGAAGGCCATCAAGGACCAGGGCTGGAAGGTGCAGGCCTCGCTGCAGGACCGGCAGATTCGCGTGACGGGAAACAAGCGCGACGATCTGCAGAAGGTCATCGGCTTCCTGCGCGCCGGCGATTTCGGCGTCACGCTCGGCTACCAGAATTTCCGGGACTGAGATTGCCGGACGTTCGCCCATGCAAACGTCCTCCCGTCTTCACATTGCCTGTGCATTTCTTCTCGCCGCATTTTTGGCGGTGGCACTCGCTCGCGGCAGCCAGCCGGGAAGCAAGGGGCTCGTATATGCCATCGAGGGAAAATCCACGCTGCGGCTCGACCTGTATTACCCCAAAATGCCTCCACCATCCGGTGGATATCCGCTGATCATCTGCCTGCATGGCGGCGCATGGATTTCCGGCGACAGATACAAGGATTTGTTTCTGCAGAAGCTCACCAACGATGGATATGCCCTCGCGAGCATTGACTACCGGCTGAGCGACGAAACGAAATTTCCCGCCCAGATCAACGA
>JBOHXO010000600.1:0-5805 GCA_050737475.1 Chthoniobacterales bacterium | reverse complement strand
CGACACCGCCATGCCCCCGGGATCAAAGACCGGAAAAGGATTCACACCTTTAACATCCCGGGAGGTCGGTCTCGTTCGCGCCTGGATCATTCAAGGCGCACAATAAAAAGTCCGCATTGCTGACGAAACTGGCAGTGCCTACGGGAATCGAACCCGTATACCGGCCTTGAGAGGGCCGTGTCCTAACCGTTAGACGAAGGCACCGTTTGTTTGCTGCGCCGTGGGAATGCCACGCTCGCAAGCCGGTGAAGAGCCGAATATATTAACGGGATGAAGTTATACGTCAAGGTCTGGTGTCCGTGGTGCGTGGACGCCGTGGACTGGTTGAAAAAGCGCGGCTACCGCTTCGAGCAGATTGACGTGCTCGCGGACAACGCCGCCTACGACCACATGAAGAATATTTCCGGCCAGCGCCTCACCCCCACCCTCGAACTCGACAGCGGCGAGGTATTGCCGGACTTCGATGTGCGCCAGCTTGAGAAATTTCTCGGCGTGCATAACATCCAGCCCGGATGACCTCCGACCTGCTCATTGTGGCCGCCGCCGTGGCGCTCAGCCTCGCGCTGCGCACCTACCGCCATCCGTTGCTCCATCGCCTCGGCACGTTCGGCCTGCTCTTCGGCGTCTCGTTCCTGGTCGGCTGGCTCTTGCTCGAGAGCGTGTGGATGGGCGTCTTCCTCGCCGCGAGCTGGCTCCTCGTTCCGTGGCTGGAAATCCTCACCCGCGCCCGCCGGCTGCGGCTGCCGGGGGATTGCGCGCTGCGGCGTCGCACAGCGCCGGACGACGAGACATTTCCGAATCTTCGCGAACTCACCCGCGAGGTCGAATCCGCCGACTTCGAGCAGGTCACCGACCTGGGCTGGGACCACGACGACCAGCGGCAGTTCTACCGCGTGTTCTACCAGCCGCAAAGCGGCACCGAGGCCGTAATCTGTCTCGTCGAGCAAAGCGGGCTCGCGTTTTTCTACCTCGGCATCACGTCGCGTGCGAAAAACGGCTCGACCTACCTCACGTGGAATTACCCGTTCTCCTACGGCCTGCGGCTCCAGCCCGCGCTGCGTCTCAACCGCTCGCCCGGCGAATCCGATTTCCAGCAGATGCTCGCGAACCACCGCCTGTTCCTCGACCGCGAGCACGTCGGCGTGGACGCCATCCTCGCGCAAGCCCCCGACTCGCTCGGCGAGCAAATGGAGTCCGACATGCGTCGGCAGATTGACCACAACCTCCGTTGCGGCGTCCTCAAGCGCGACCGGACAAACACCATCCGCTACTCGGCGCGCGGATTGCTTTTCCTGTGGTTCCAATTTCTGCGCGACCTCGTTAGACTGTCCTGAGTTTCCCGCCACGCTTCCATGAACACCCTGCCCTTTCCGCGCCGCAGCATTGACCAGGTGATGACCGACGAACGCGCCGCCGCGTTCACCAAGCGCAGCATCAAGACCAGCGCGAAACTCGAGGGCCTCAAGCTCGCCATCTCGATGATGGACCTCACCACGCTCGAGGGAAAGGACACGCCCGGCAAGGTTGCGCACCTTTGCGCAAAGGCCATCTCTCCCGCACCGCCGGAATACGGCGTGCCGAGTTGCGCCGCAGTGTGCGTATATCCGAATCTCGTCCGCGCGGCGAAGCAGTTCACGAAAGGCTCCTCGGTCAAGGTCGCGTCCGTCGCCACCGCGTTTCCCAGCGGCCTGATGCCGCTCGCCGTGAAGCTCGACGACACGCGCATGGCCATCGAGGACGGCGCCGACGAGATTGACATGGTGATTGATCGCGGCGCGTTTTTGCGCGGCGAATACCGGCAGGTCTTCGACGAAATCGCGGCCGTGAAAGCCGCGTGCGGCGCGACGCACCTCAAGGTCATTTTCGAAACCGGCGAGCTCGTCACCTACGACAACGTCCGCCTCGCCAGCGACCTCGCCATCCGCGCCGGCGCCGATTTCATCAAGACCTCCACCGGCAAGGCCGCAATCAACGCGACCATCCCCTTCACGCTCGTGATGCTCGAGGCGATCCGCGATCATTTCTACGAAACCGGCGTGCGCATCGGCATGAAACCCGCCGGCGGCATCAAGACCGCAAAGGAAGCTCTCGCCTACCTCGTGATGGTCAACGAAGTGCTCGGAGCGGATTGGATGACGCCCGACCTCTTCCGCTTCGGCGCCAGCACGCTCGCCAACGACGTGCTCATGCAGATCGTCCGTTTGCAGGACGGCCGCTACCAGGGCGCCGATTATTTTTCACTGCCATGAAGACCGCCCGCGCCCGCCGCACAGCCTCCAAGTCAAAGGCCCTCGCCGTCCATCCGAACGCCACGGCGCACATCGCTATTGTTCCGCCGGACGAGCGCAAGCTGCGCCTCGGCGAATGGGCCTACGCGCCCGCGCCGGAGACCACGCCCGTCAAAATTGACGCGACCTACGGCCTCTTCATCAATGGCGAATTCACGAAGCCCGGCAAAACCTTCGCGACGATCAATCCCGCCAACGAAAAGAAACTCGCCGAAGTCACCGCCGCCAGCACCGCCGACGTGGACCGCGCCGTGAAGGCCGCGCGCAAGGCGCAGGAAAACGTGTGGGGAAAAATGCCTGGCAGCGAGCGCGCGAAATATCTCTACCGCATTGCCCGCATCATTCAGGAGCAATCGCGCGAACTCGCCGTGCTCGAGACGATGGATGGCGGCAAGACGATCAAGGAAAGCCGCGACGTGGACCTCCCGCTTGTCGCCGCGCACTTCTTTTACTACGCCGGCTGGGCCGACAAATTGGATTACGCATTTCCCGGCCGCAAAGCGCACCCGCTCGGCGTCGCAGGTCAGGTGATCCCGTGGAATTTTCCGCTCCTCATGGCCGCGTGGAAACTCGCGCCCGCACTCGCCGCCGGCAACACCTGCGTCCTCAAGCCCGCCGAAACCACGCCGCTCACCGCGCTGCACCTCGCTCGCATTTTCCAGCAGGCGGAATTGCCGCCCGGCGTCGTGAACATCGTCACCGGCGCGGGCGAAACCGGCGCCGCGTTGGTGAATCATCCCGGTGTGGATAAAATCGCGTTCACAGGCAGCACCGACGTCGGCAAAAAAATCGCCGCCGCGCTCGCCGGCTCAAAAAAGAAACTCACGCTCGAGCTCGGCGGAAAAGCCGCGAACATCATTTTCGACGACGCGCCGATCGAGCAGGCCGTCGAGGGCATCGTCGCCGGCATCTATTTCAACCAGGGCCACGTCTGCTGCGCCGGCTCGCGATTGCTCGTGCAGGAAGGCGTACTGCCGGAAGTCATCCGCCGCCTGCGCGACCGCATCAGCACATTGCGCGTGGGCGATCCGCTCGACAAGAACACCGACATCGGCGCGATCAACAGCAAGCCGCAGCTCGAAAAAATCCAGGAACTCGTCGCAAGCGGAAAAAGCGAAGGCGCGGAGCTCTACCAGCCGAAGTGCAAGCTGCCGCAGAAAGGCTTTTTCTTCCCGCCGAGTTTCTTCACCGGCGTCACCGCGGCACATCGCATTGCCCGCGAGGAAATCTTCGGTCCCGTGCTCAGCGTGATGACATTCCGCACGCCGGAGGAAGCGATCGAGCGCGCGAACAACACGCCCTACGGCCTCAGCGCGGGCGTGTGGACCGACAAGGGCAGCAAGATTTTCAAGATCGCGGCGAAGCTCCGCGCGGGCGTCGTGTGGGCAAACACCTACAACAAATTCGACCCCACCTCGCCCTTCGGCGGCTACAAGGAAAGCGGCTTCGGCCGCGAGGGCGGCGTCCACGGGCTGATGCCCTACGTGAGCCTGGGCTAAGGCCCCCACCGTCTCGTGAAAGTCTCCGGTTTCGAAGCCATCGTCGGAGCCCTCAACGATGCCGGCGTACGCTTCATCGTTGTCGGCGGGCTCGCCGTCATCGCGCACGGCTATCTCCGCGTCACGCACGATGTGGACGTGGTCATCAAGCTCACACCCGGAGATATCGCAAACGCCTTCCGCGCACTCGCCAGCATCGGCTACCTGCCATCCGTCCCGGTGACGATCGAGCAATTCAGCGATCCGGCGCAGCGCGAGGAATGGCGCACGCAAAGGAACATGGTCGTCCTCAAGATGTGGAGCGAAAGGCATCCCGAGACGCCTCTCGACATCTTCATTCATGAGCCCTTCGATTTCGACGAGGAATATCGCCGCGCCTACCGTCCGGAAGACCCGGCGCTCGCAGCCGCCTTCGTATCGCTGCCTGCGCTGATCGCGATGAAGGAATCCTCCGGTCGCGAGCACGACCGCATTGATGTTGAAAAACTGCGCCAGATCGCCGATTGGAAGGAATCATGAGCATTAACGATCCTGCCTCGATGGGCTGGAGTCAGTGCACCTCCGAAGGTTCCGCGGAAGCCGAGCTCCGCGTCTGGATGCGCCTCAGCCTGCGCGAAAAACTCGAGGCCGCGGAAGCCCTGGGCGATCTCGCGCGTTGCTTCATCGCCGAGCGAACGCGACGGGGGCTGCCGTGCATGAATCCGGCGACCGGCGATATCGCCATCCCCGCCGTGCCCAATTGGTAAAAGTCTGCTTTATGGCGACGTTGCGCGCTTCCGGAAATGCGCGTCTTCCATCTCCCGGGAGAACTCCCGTGATGTAAAAAAACACACCGTCGGAATTGACTCCAATGATGAAAATGCATTATCTGATTCCGTTCTTCCCCACCGATTCACCCCCTTCGAATCATGAACAGGATCAAATCCGCCGTGTTGGTTGCAGCCGGAGTTTTCGTCTTCCTCGGCTCAGGAACAAAAGCAAACGCGCAGGCTGTCGTCGGCGTAGACCCCACGGCGCCGTGGCAGGGCTACATGAATGTCTTCGAATTGCCCTCGAATGGCGGAGCCTATGTCTTCGGCCAGCCATGGACTCCCGTTGATCTCACTGCCGTATTTACGGGAGACGTCCTTACTCTTGGCCCGAACTCCATCGGCGATACCTCTGCCTTTTGGTATACGCCCAGTGGCGGCCCCGGAGCGACCGGGAACAAGATCATGGATGCGAATCTCTACCAGGAGACCACCAACGTCTACACGGGCCAAAACCTCACCTTCACGGGCAACGTCCTCTCCAACACATTTATCAGCGGCTACACCCTCACCGCCTTCATCAAGGACTTTGCCCCCGATTACTCGTCATCCATCGGCACGTCCACCCCGCTCGTGGACGGCGTGTTCAGCATCAGCTTTGATATTCTTCCCCTCGCCGGCCGCCACGTGCAATTCGGATTTACCGTGAACGGTCCGGACGTATGGGTCACCGATAGAGCTCCCGTGGGAGAAGCCCAGATAACCGCCGTGCCGGAACCCGGCCTCCCCGGCTATGCCGCATGCGCAACGCTGCTGCTCGGAACTTCTGCATTGCTCCGCCGCCGCAAAACCCGGACTGCCTGAAAATCCCCCCACCAACAAAAAATGAAACACCGAATCAAAGCCGCAGTCCTGGCAACCGTAGGCGCAGTCGTCCTCCTCGGCCCTGGCAAGGCAAACGCCTCGCTGACCTTCGGTGTTGACCCCGCCTTCAGCTGGCAGGGATTCATGAACGTGTTTGAACTCCCCTCGAACGGTGGCGCCTATGTCTTCGGCAGCGTTTGGGGCACTGCGGACCTCACCGCCAACTTCTCTGGCACCACGCTCACCCTCGGTCCGAACACGGTCGGTGATCCGTCCAGTTTTTGGTATACGCCGAGCGGCGGTCCCGGTGCGACCGGCAACAAAATCATGGACGCCAGTTTCTACGTGGATAAGGGCGGAACACTGGCGGGGCAGACGATAATCTTCACCGGCAATGTGATAACG
>JBOHXO010000599.1:0-1952 GCA_050737475.1 Chthoniobacterales bacterium | reverse complement strand
GCACCGAGTCGTGCGACTGGGCCGACATGCTGCTGCGCATGTATCTACGATGGATGGAGCGCAGCGGGCTGCAGGCCGAAACGGTGGACATCCAGGTCGGCGACGAGGCGGGGATCAAGAGCGCGACGTTGCGCGTGAGCGGCAATCACGCCTACGGCTACCTCGATTGCGAGCGCGGTGTGCACCGGTTGGTGCGAATCTCGCCGTTCGATGCGAACAAGCGCCGGCATACTTCCTTCGCGAGCGTGGATGTCGTGCCCGAGGTCGAGGACGTGCCGATCGAAATCAACGAGGCGGATTTGAGGACGGACACCTACCGGGCGGGCGGCAAGGGCGGCCAGAACGTGAACAAGGTCGAGACCGCAGTGCGCATCACGCACATCCCCACCGGCATCGTGGTCGCGTGCCAGGCCGATCGCAGCCAGCGGCGGAACCGCGACGTGGCGATGAACATGCTCAAGGCGAAATTATTCCAGATGGAGGCCGACAAAAAGCGCGCCGAGGCCGAGCGGCAATACGGCGAGAAGGGCGACATCGCGTGGGGCAACCAGATTCGTTCCTACGTTTTCCAGCCCTACCAAATGGTGAAGGATTTGCGCACCGGCGTGCAGACCAGCAACATCCAGGGCGTGATGGACGGCGACATTGACGCGTTCATCGAGGGCAAGCTGCGCGGCCTCGTTTACAAAAAAGGCGCGGGCGACGACGACGAATAGCTCAGTCCCGAAAGACGAAGAGCGCCGCCGTGAGCAGCGCGCCGATGATCGTGGTCGCCCAGGCATTCGCGGTGAAATACGGATAGATCATCAGCACAATGCCGATGCCCATGGTTTTCCAGAGGGCCATCTTCTTCCCGTAGATAAAGGCGGCAAGGCCGACGGCGCCGAAGATGAATCCGGCGAGAAGATTTTCGGGATCGAGATTCATTGTGTCGGGCTGAGCAGTGCGGCGGCGCGGCATTTGAGCCGGAAGAGCAGTCCGCGGTTTTCCAGGGCGAACAAATCGTCTTCCTTCGCATGCGCGAAATCCGCCTCGAACATTGCTTCGACGCGATTGGCAAACGCGCGGCTGGCAATCGCGACGGAAAGTTCGAAATTCAAAATGAACGAGCGGTAGTCGAGATTGATCGAGCCGATGATCGAGAGGTCGTCGTCGGAGAGCAGCACCTTCTGGTGCATGAAGCCGGGTTGGTAGCGCAGAATTTTCACTCCGGCGTCGCGCATGGCCGGATAGAAAGTGAACGACGAGAGCCACGGCAGGAGGTGGTCGGGATTTTGCGGCAGGAGGAGTCGCACATCCACGCCGCGCAGCGCGGCATGGGCGAGGGAGGCGTTCAGCGCGGGGTCGGGCACGAAGTAGGGGCTGGCGATCCAGAGCCGTTTGCGCGTGGAACGGATGATTTCGAAATACGCGGCGGGGCATGTATTCCAGCGTTTTGTGGGCGTCCCTGGCACGATGGATGCGGCCATATTTCCCTTGGAGGGATGGGCTTCCCAGTCGAGTTCCGGAATTTCGTTCGTCGTGAAATACCAGTCCTCCACAAACGGAAGCTGGAGCGCGATGACGATGGGACCTTCCAATTCCACAAACGTATCGCGCCACGGACCGAAGCGCTTCGAGAGGCCCAGGTATTCGTTGCCGATGTTTTGTCCGCCGAGGAGCGCCTTTTTGCCGTCCGCGACAACGAGCTTGCGGTGATTGCGAAAATTGAGCCGGAAGCGTTTGCCGCGCTCGCGATTCGTCACGAACATCTCGAGCTTCACTCCCGCGTCGCGCAGCGCCGTGCGGTAGTCCGTGGAGAGTTTGCGCGAGCCGACCTGGTCAATGAGCATCCAGATCCACACACCGCGTTTGCGGGCGGCCAGCAGACGGCGCAAAATGTCTCGGCCCAATTCGTCGTCCCGCACGATGAAAAATTGCATGATGAGATATTTTTCCGCGCCATCTATGGC